>JAJZSG010000022.1 GCA_021849905.1 Pseudomonadota bacterium | reverse complement strand
TTCCGATCTGCCTGTCTCTTAATGCCGAAAACCAGTACAGGCCTTTTGAACCGGGTCGTTTATCTGCTGCTGCACAGATGTTTGCAAACCGTTTGAAAAAAAATTATACGCATTTGAAAAAATGGGCCAAACGCAGTCAGGTGAGTTGTTATCGGGTGTATGATGCGGATTTGCCGGAGTATGCTTTTGCCATTGATATTTACAATGATCATGCCGTATTGCAAGAGTACACAGCACCTTCATCGGTAGATGCACACAAAGCAGAAAAACGCAGTTTAGACGTGCTTCAAGCTGTGCCTAAGGTGTTGGGAATTCCTGCGGAACAGGTGATTCTTAAACAACGCAGACAGCAAAAAGGTACCAATCAATATCAAAAAATGAATCAGGTGGGTCGCACGATGGTTGTGTCTGAGGGGCGGGCGCAATTTACCGTGAATTTATATGATTATCTGGATACGGGATTATTTTTAGATCACAGGCCATTGCGTTTGCGATTTGCGGACTTGCCTCGTCATACACGATTTTTAAATTGTTTTTGTTACACGGCTTCGGCTAGTGTGCATGCGGCTTTAGCGGGTGCCCTAACCACTAACGTTGATTTATCCAATACCTATTTACGATGGGCTGAAGATAATTTCAGATTGAATCAACTGGATGTCTCACGCCATCAATTTATCCAATTTGATTGTTTAGAGTGGTTGAATCTGACCACCGATCGCTTTGATGTGATTTTTCTAGACCCTCCTAGTTTTTCTAATTCGAAGCGTATGACCAACACGTTGGATATTCAGCGTGATCATGAATTATTGATTAATGCAGCCATGGCGTTGTTAGCCCCCAAGGGCATTTTGTATTTTTCAACTAATTTCAGGCAATTTAAGTTGGCATCCACATTGTTTGAGCGTTACAAGATAGTTGATATAAGTGCTGAGACTATCGATATCGATTTTAAACGTAATGTGCGCGTTCATCAGTGTTTTGTGTTGAAAAATCATTGACTGATACTATTGCCCTAAGTGACATTAGGATTTAATGTAAACTTTCACAGATTCATACAGGTTGAACAATGCTTTACATTTATACATAAAAGTGTTAAAAATAAGTCCATTTAATCTTTTTGTTTTTCAAAAACATGCCTAATTATGTTAATTATATTACTTTGGAAGTCGAGGATATCAGCACAGCAGCTGGTTTTTACTTGGTACCGGTATCACCCGATCGATTTAAATTTATCGTTTCGCCTGAGCGAGTAACAAGCATCAATGCGGATCGATTTACAGGTATTCAATCTTATTGGCCGCTAACATCAGAGCAGGTGAATGAAAATCTGGAATTGTTGTTTCCAGGCAATGAGCTACGAGGTGAGCCTCTAAGTCTTGATGATGTATGCACGGCATTTAACTTCAATCCGAATGAAATTGCGGCATGCTCATTTCCTCAGGCGGTTACCTTGGGACATAATCTTAATGAAATAATATATGTATTGAATAGGTCCAATCATTTGGAGCAAATACGTCATCATCTTCATGTTTTATATCAATTATCTGTGCCAGTAAATGCAAATGCGATACGTGAGGCCGGTGGTATTATTGTCTTGGTGGGATTTTTGAGCTCTCCTGATGTGCAAATTAAGCAATATGCACTGCTTGTATTAGGACAAATATGTTCTCTAAATCACGCCAATCAAGATGCGATGCGCAACGCAGGAGGCATACGATCGTTAGTTACCTTATTACGTTTGTCTGATGAGACCACTAAGCAATTGACAATTCGGATATTATTTCATTTGAGCGCTCAAAATATAGAAAATAAAAATACAATCCGAGATGAAGGGGCTATTCCGCTTTTGGTTGCTTTTTTAACGTCGGTTGATGAGCACACTAGAAAACATACAGTTCGGACATTGTTAAATTTAAGCAATGGAAATGCAGTTAATCAACGGGCGATATGCGATGCAGGGGGAATAGCACTGTTAGTCAACTTACTAGGCTCGACTGAGGGTGTTACTAAAAACCGCTTAGTTACGATAATACTTAACTTGAGCAAACAAGATTTAGCTAATCAACATGCCATCCGTGATGCAGCTGGTATTCCACTTTTAGTTAACCTGTTGAATTCGGTGGATGATTTAATTAAACAGCACGCAGTGGGAGTGCTGTTAAACTTAAGTAGTCGAAATATGGCTAATCGACAAGCAATATGCGATGCAAATGCCATTCCATCTTTAATCGCGTTGCTAAGTTCGGCCAATGATTTAACGAAGCAATGTTCGGTTCGTATATTATTCGATTTAATAGCTCAAGATGCGTTTAACCAACATGGAATGGTTGATGCCAGAGGCGTTTTACCTGAAGTCAACTTGTTAAGCATGCAAAGTGCGAAAAATAAAAATGCGATACGTGAGTCTGGGGGAATTCCATATTTAATCACTTTATTATCATCGAATGATGATTTAACTAGACAATATGCGGTCAGAACCTTACTAAGTCTTAGCAATCAAAATAAATGTAATCAAAAAGAGATATCTGATGCGGGTGGCATAGAGCCATTAGTTCTCTTATTAACGTCTCCTGATGATCTGACTAAAAAGTATGCTGTTTGTGCATTGGCCAACTTGAGCAGTCAACATGCGGCTAATAAAAGGGAGATATCTGATGCGAATGGTATTCCACCTTTAGTCAATTTGTTGATGTCCGCTGATGAGAAGACTAAAAAAGGTGCTGTCGTTACGTTATATAATTTAAGCAATACGTGCGAGGTGAATCAAGAGGCAATATGTGATTCGGGGGGTATTTCGTCTTTAGTTACGCTATTAACGTGCTCTGATGACGTAACGAAACGCTGTGTGATTGAAATATTGTCAATCTTATCAATTGAACATTCTGATTATCATGATGAAATACGTGAAACGCATGTGATGGTTGGGGGAATTTTACATCATAGTGTTGCTTTGTTAAATGACATCATGATGTCGACGACAGATGAGGAAACGAGAAAAATAACACGTCGTTTATTAACGTGTTTAATTAAGCGAAATGCGTCAAGCCAAGACTTAATAAGTGCTCACACGCCAACATCAATCGTTTCTCATGCCTCACTATTTACGCCTGTTGTAAATGAAAGTAGTCAGACGGCTGAGGATACACCACAGACAAAAAAGTATAAAATTTCATAAAACCCTTTTTTAGTTTGATTATGATATAACATCAGTTGATTATTCACAGCTATTTTAGGGAGATTAACATGATGGTAACGGAAGAGGTTGTTTACTCTGAATCAAACACCAGTTTTCGTGGGTATTTGGCTTATGATGATGAAGTAAAGGGGTTAAAACCCTGCGTCATGATTGCGCATGACTGGTCAGGCCGGAGAGAGGCTTTTTGTGAAAAGGCAAAACAGTGGGCAGGTATGGGTTATGTGGGTTTTGCTTTGGATTTATATGGTGATGCTCAATTAGGACATGATAATGAGCAGCGTCTCGCATTAATGACACCCTTAGCCGAGAACCGCGAGCACTTAGCCAAACGGATGCTGGCGGCTTTTCGTGCTGCCTGTGAACATCCTCAAATTGATGAACATAAGATTGTCGTGACGGGTTATTGTTTTGGTGGGCTATGTGCCCTTGATTTAGCACGCACTGGTGCAAATCTTCGAGGTGTAATCAGTTTTCATGGCTTATTATCTGAACCGAAACATAAAACCGCTGCGGAAATCAAAGCGAAGGTGTTGGTGTTGCATGGTTATGATGACCCGTTGGTGTTACCAGAGCAGGTCACGCAATTTGCGAGGGAAATGACCTTGAAAAATGTCGACTGGCAAGTTCATATGTATGGTCTAACAAAGCACTCGTTTACAAACCCTGATGCACATGATGAGCAACTGGGGCTTTATTATAATCAAACCGCTGATAAACGTTCCTGGACAAGCAGTGTTGCATTTTTGAGTGAGGTCTTTGCATAGCGAATCAGTTGGTGACCCTGAGATTAATCAAGCGCTTTCTGCGGGGTCATAAAACGTATTTTACAATTAAAAACAGAACGTTTCCTGCACCATTTGACCCTGGAATGTAGGTTGCTGACAACGATGCTTGTTTAAAATTAAAGGAAATCCAGGGGAGTGCGCCAGGGAAAGGAATGCCATGAAAAATATCAGGTCTTGCCGTGATTAATAATCCATAGCCTGCGCCTAGTCGGGTGTTTTCATTAATATGTAATACTTTCAGAAAGGCGTAACCCACAATAGGCTCAACATTTTTGTGTGAATCGAGAAACGCAAAGGCATAGAGTCCGTGCCAATCGCCATCTTCATCGTATAGACTTTTCCCAAATCCACCACCCCAGGGATTTTCATTATAGGTATTAATTTTACTTTTTGAATAGGTATAGCGATTGTGCCATGCATAAGTAGGAAGATAGACTTCAGTCTGACCTTGTGTCCAAATTTGATTTAATCGATTGGATATCGTTTTGAACACCGGCGATGTGTTTTCGTTGGATGAATGCTTGTCTGCATAAGATACCGGTTGCAGGCACATTATGAGTATAAAAAGAGTAAGCGTATGCTTCATTGAGTCGATGGTATAGGTAGATTAAATTCATATTACCATGGAGAATTTTTTTAGTGAATGAGGAGACTGAACAACCCGGCTATTAGTCCGGATGTTGGAATGGTTAGCAGCCATGATATAAAAATAATCTTGAGCATAGGCCACTGTGTACCCTTAAGGCCATTAAGTAAGCCAACGCCTGCAATTGAGCCGGTGACCGTTTGCGTGGTAGATACCGGGATCCCTAAATCAGTAGCAGCAAAGATAATCGCGGCAGCCCCTGCTTCAGCACCGCAGCCCCGTAAGGTATTGAGTGGTGTAATTTTGGTTCCCATCGTGGTGACAATTCGCCAGCCCCCCATGAGCGTACCTAAACCAATGACCAAATGGCATGATAAAATGACCCAAAGCGGAATATGAGACGGGTCATCTAACCATGACGCGGAGAAAAGCAGTATGGTGATAATTCCCATGGTTTTTTGAGCATCGTTCCCGCCGTGTGTCAGGCATAGCAATGCAGATGAACCGAGTTGAAGGCTATTAAACAGGCGATTTGTTTTTTGTGCATCAAAATTGCAAATACATTGGGTGAGTAGCCAGGTCAGCGTAAGACCTGCTGCTAAGCCTAAGATGGGGGATATAAATAGACCAATAGCGACTTTAATAAATCCGCTTAATTTGAGTGTGCTAAATCCACCTTGCATAATCGCAGCCCCAGTCAAGCCACCGATTAATGCGTGAGAGGAGCTGGAGGGCAATCCGAGATACCATGTTAAAAGGTTCCACCCAATCGCACCTAAGAGTGCTGAAAAAATAAGCTTGACATGAACGGTTGATGGGTCAATCAGACCACTTCCGATGGTTTTTGCAACCATGAGATTAAAAAATAGAAAGGCAATAAAATTAAAAAAAGCAGCCCATAAAACGGCTTGGCGTGGAGTGAGTACGCCGGTTGTGACAATTGTGGCAATGCTGTTTGCTGCGTCATGAAATCCATTGATAAAATCAAACAGATAAGCGATTAGAATAACGCACAAAATAAAGAGCGTATGAAGCTCCATGTCGTGTTCCTATATCCAATAACTGCTATGTGTCATTAATTTTGAAACGCCTTTCATTACTGTTTTTAAAATAACAGGTAATTCAGCAGCTCCCGCCTGGTGGGCAATGTCCGCGTGATGGGATTCATCATCGTGCATTTGATTTAATATCGCGCGTGTTTTCATGTCATTAAGGGGAACTTTATCTAAATGGCCTTGTAAATGAGCCGCTACTTGGCGTTCTGTTTCTGCAACAAACCCAAGACTCCATTTATCCCCAGCGGCACCGGCAAGTGCACCTAATAAAAACGACCCACTATACCAGAGCACATTTAATTTACTGGGGTGGCTTTTTAACTCGCGTAAGCGGTCTTCACACCAGGCAAGATGGTCAATTTCCTCTTCAGCAGCGTTTATCATTTGAGTTTTAACCGTCGTGAGCTTTGCTGTTAACGCTTGTCCTTGATATAAGGCTTGAGCACATACCTCGCCCGCATGATTAACTCGCATCAAACCAGCAACGTGTCTACTTTCATCTTTACTCATGATGGGGCTTTGTTCTGATAACCCCGGGTTTGGACGTTGACTTACTCGTTGTTGTGGAGGGCACAATACTCTTAATGCAATGTCTATTTGATTAATGATTTTATCGATAGGATTCAAATTACGCATGAGAGTCTCATTTAAAAAATGCCGTAACGCCTGCTGCATTGGCCATTGTATCATTGTAGCCTAATTCGATTAATTCAGAGGTAAAATCGCTTTCAAATAGTAAAAAGCTGAGTAAATCACCGGAATGACTTTGTGCGCCTAAGGAATTTAATAAAAAGCGTAATAATTTGGGCATGGTCAGATAGTTTGCTTGGGCCATTTTAGCAATGTTAGCACTGGGACGAAGATGCAATGTTTCAATGGGCCGCCATGGGGAGCGGCGTTTTTTCCAGATAGATAATAAATTGGCAATATCGTTCATGTGATTGACGGTTTCGATATCGCGATCTAGATTGTCTAAAAACAAGCCGTTCAACATGTTGCCTAGAATTTGTGCGAAACCGACATCGCGTTGAGGCATGAGCTCACTGTCTGCAAACGTTGGCGGTTGACGCGTGCCTAAAATCAGAATTTTATCAACATGTTGCCGTATTGCACCGCGAAGGGGTGAGATTAATCCCATACTGCCATCACCATAATGCATGCCGTCAATCATCACATTTGGAAAAAAGAGCGGCAGTGCGCTGGAGGCCAGAACATGTTCCATACGAATGCCTGCTCGCTGACTCACATGGCGTGGATAAAGCCAGTCCTCAAAGTTATTTTGGTGTTGTTGATAAAAGGATATGGTTTGTTGCGTTTCGTAACAATGACTGATTACTTCCATGCTTTCGAGTGCATTGTTTTTAATGTGATTTGATATTTTTATAAAATCGATATTTTCATTTAAAAATTGTTGCAGGGGGGTCGTGTCGAGCAAGTATCCGGTTTGTCGTTGTTTGATAACGATATGCCCCAAATTTCTAACAACTGATTTCCCTAGCTCATAATTGCTGGTATTAAAAACATGGTGGCAATGAATTTTGCGCCACAAAGTCTCCAGTTTTTCAAGCCCTAGAGGGAAGTCATCGGCATTTTCTGCAAGAACAGCAGCATTTATACTGCCGACACTAACACCGCTCATGACGGTAAAGGGTAGGGTTTTGACTTGTAAAATTTGGCCTACCGCTTTTAACACACCGGCCTGATAGGCACCACGGGCTCCGCCACCGGCTAAATATAGCGCTGTCTTCGCCATGTTAACAAACTATTTAAAAGTAACATCTTGAAAATATAATAGACTGAGCGCAGTAAGGCAATATGATTTACAGTAATAAATCAGTGGCATGAGCTACACGACGCCATACTCGTACTTTTAATCTATAAAAAACAAAACACAATACCCCTAAAAAGACTATAACCATCCCGCCCAAATCATATCGAGCAAATGCAGCGGGTTCTGAAACGTAAACCAAAAAAGCAACCACATCGTGGAGCGTGTCATCCCATGCCTTTTTATCGACTAAGCTTATTTGAAATGGTTTTAAAACATTGGGCATGGCAACTTGGGGAACAAGCTTGTTATTTGCGCCAAAAGGTCGGCTAGCATCTGCATAAAATCCGTTTAAATAGGCGTATAGCCATTTGGCACCTCGTTCACGAGCAATTAACGATAAATCGGGGGGCATCAGACCAAACCATTGATTGGCATCGGCCACGGGCATACTCACAATCATGGGACCTGAACCCATCGTTTTATCAGAAGACACTAAATTTAAATCATGAACCATTCGTTCATAACGCATGTATCGCAACGAGTGGCAGCCTGAACAATAATTCATGAATACGGACGCGCCTCGCTGAATTTGAGACGGGTTCGATAGTATCTGTGTTTGTCCGCAGAATGATAGGATCATCAACAGTAAACAATAAAACAGACGAGTCATGCTGATATTCGCTCAGGAACGGGTTTATGTTTCTCAAGACGCGTATACAATGGCATCATCAGAAGGCAACTTAGGTAGATCGTGATACAAGCACGTGCGAGAATCAATCGATACAGCGTGACCTCAGTCGTGCCCAAATAGCCCAAAAGTAAAAAACTGCTAACGAGAGCCGTCAAGGCTATTTTAGAATAGATGCCCTTATATCGCATGGCACGAACCGGGCTTTTATCCAGCCAAGGCATGAAAAACAAAATGAATAAAGCGGAAAACATAATAACAATTCCCATTATTTTATTCGGAATCGCGCGTAAAATGGCATAAAAGGGCGCCATATACCAAACCGGTTTAATGAGTTCCGGCGTATTCAATGGGTCAGCTGGTGCAAAGTTCGTAGGCTCTAGAAAATACCCACCCATATCCGGGAAAAAAAAGACCACCGCAAAAAAGATCATTAAGAAGATACACACAGCAACACAATCCTTTAATACGTAATAAGGATAGAACGGAACGCTGTCTAGCGGTTTTCCTTGATCATCTAAGTGTTTTTTAATATCTATACCCTGTGGATTATTAGACCCCACTTGACGCAAGGCAATCACATGCAACCATACAAAAAAAATGACTAGAAACGGTACGGCAATTACGTGTAGGGCAAAAAAACGCTGTAACGTGGGGTTGCCAACCGCATAATCGCCTCGTATCCACAGCACCAATGTATCACCCACCCAGGGAATTGCCCCAAATAGCGAGGTAATCACTTGCGCACCCCAATAAGACAGCTGTCCCCAAGGCAATAAATAACCAAAAAATGCTTCGGCGACTAGTAAAATAAACAATGCCATACCCAATAGCCAAACGAGTTCGCGCGGTTTCTGATAGGACCCGTATAACAAACCACGAAAAATATGAACATAAAGCACAATAAAAAAAGCGGATGCCCCAGTGGAATGTAGATAGCGAAAAAGCCAGCCGTAGTTGACATCTCGCATAATGGACTCAATGGAATTAAACGCGTCCGTTACAGAAGGCGTATAAAACATGGTTAACCATAAACCAGAAATAAGCTGATTTAAGAGCATCAGTAAAGCAAATGCACCGAAATAATAAAACAGGTTTAAATTTTTAGGCACAGGATATTCGCTAAACCATCGTTTCCACGCGCTTAATATCGGAAGACGTTCATCAAGCCATATCATGAGGTTACGCATGCTCATCCTCACCAATCAAAATAGTATGGTCGTTTATAAAACGATAAGGGGGAACTTGCATGTTGATGGGTGCTGGCATGGATTTAAAAACCCGACCCGACAAATCAAAACGAGAACCATGGCAGGGGCAAAAGAACCCACTTGCGTTGGAGGTAACAGTTTGGTTTTCAGTCGGCTGATATTTGGGGGTGCAACCTAAATGTGTACAAATGCCAATTAAAACAAGGTATTGTGGATTGATTGAACGAAATTGATTTTTTGCATAATCCGGTTGTTGTGCGACTCGCGAATCCGGATCGCGCAAGTCTGCAACATGCGTTTTAAGTTGCTGGAGCATCTCGGGCGTTCGATGAATAATCCACACGGGTTTTCCTCGCCAGGCTTTAACCAACTTCTCACCGGGTTTGATTTGTCTTAAATCAACTTCGACAGGCGCGCCTTGGGCTCTTGTTTTGGCACTTGGCATCCAGGAGGAGACAAACGGCATCAACGCACACAAAGCGCCTAAACCGCCTAAAGCCACTGCACTGGTTTTTAAAAATTGACGGCGTTGTTCATCAACCAAAGTTTTCGTTTCACCCGTTTCACCGGTTTCATCAGACACGTTAAGTTACTCAACAAATTGGTAATAGGTCTCATCGTCTTTAACCATTCCAAGCTCAAATCGAGCTTGTTCCTCTAATGCTTGCTCACCGGATTTTAGCTCGATAATATCCGCTTCAATTGCTTGATTACCCGCAAGACGTTTTTTGTTTTCATCGTCTTGCGCAGTTAGTTTTTTTTCAAGATACAACCATTGTGAAACACTTTCATCACCGAGCCATAGTTTCCATTGCAGACCCAGAAGTGCCAACACCAAGAAAATAATGATCATCCGCATAAGACGTTCCCTTCAGTGCTTGTCGACCTTATCCAAAATTATGACGCATGAGCCATATACTTGGTATTATACACGGACTCATACGTTAAGCGTACTGTCTACTGCATAATGTTTCGACCGGCATAAGGCAAACCACTCAACTCACTAATACGTAGCAATTGATTGTATTTCGCAACTCTGTCGGTGCGACACAACGAGCCGGTTTTAATTTGACCACAGCCTGATGCAACAGCCAGATCAGCAATAAAGGTGTCTTCCGTTTCACCTGAACGATGCGACATCACACACCGATAACCGGATTGACGGGCAAGATTTAGGGTTTGGCGTGTTTCACTTAACGTACCAATTTGATTGGGTTTTATCAAAACAGCATTGGCCACATTTGCCGATATTCCTTGCTGCAAGATAGCTGGATTGGTCACAAATAAATCATCACCAACCAGTTGGATTTGATGACCTAAACGCGCTGTCAGCGCCGCCCACCCCGTCCAGTCTCGCTCGTCTAATCCATCTTCAATGCTCACGATGGGATAATTCGCAACCAACTCAGCATAGTAGTCTATCAAGCCTTGACTACTGAATTGTTTATGCTCAGATGACAGATGATAAACCCCCTCTACATAAAACTCAGAAGCCGCCGCATCGAGTGCAAAAACAATATCTTGGCCTAAAGAAAATCCTGCCGTTTCAATGGCTTCAACTAACAAATCTAGCGCTTCACGATTTGACTTTAGGTTCGGTGCAAACCCTCCCTCATCACCAATGGAGGTGTTTAATCCTCGTTTTTTAAGCACGGCTTTTAAAACATGAAATGTTTCGACGCCCATTTGCATAGCTGTTGGGAAATCAGGCGCACCAATAGGCATAATCATAAATTCTTGAATATCAACGTTATTATCCGCATGAGCGCCACCATTGAGTACATTCATCATGGGAACGGGCATGAGCATCGCCTCATCCTGATTAAGTGCTTTAAACAATGGCTGCTCAGACGCATAAGCAAACGCCCTTGCGGATGCCAAAGACACAGCCAAAATGGCATTTGCACCCAGACGCGATTTATTCGCAGTTCCATCTATCTCGCATAAGCGTGTATCAAGGCCTGATTGATCAGCAACAGAGTAGCCTTTTAATGCGTGATTAATTTCATGATTCACATGATCTATGGCTTTTCTAACTCCTCGACCGGCAAAACGTGATGAATCTTCATCACGAAGCTCACAGGCTTCAAGACGTCCTGTTGATGCACCAGACGGCACACTGGCACGCCCCATTTCACCCGTATCTAGAAACACATCGGTTTCAACGGTTGGATTTCCACGTGAATCTAAAATTTCACGTCCTCTAATACTAGCAATTCGCATGAAATATCCTATAACTAAAAATAAGGTTAATTGTTCAGTTTGAACAAAGAACGATAATTTAAAAAAAATGGGTAACTCCTCAGGTACGTCATCCTGAACGCAGTGAAGGATCCCCAATTGACTAGATTAGAGCCTAATTCAGGAGATCCTTCACTGCGTTCAGGATGACGTACCCGGGAATTAAAAAAACGGAGTATAAAGCATGGAGTTCTTATGTGTCGATTAGTCGCGTATGTTGGTCCTCGTATTCTTCTGGATGATATTCTGGTTAAACCTGAAAATTCAATTGTCATGCAAAGCTTGCATGCACGTGAATCCAGTATTCCGACGAATGGTGATGGATTTGGTTTAGGCTGGTATGCACCGCATATTAGCTCTGAACCCGCTTTATTCAAGTCCATATCACCGGCTTGGAACGATCGAAATTTACTGCATTTAACCGCTAAAATTGAATCCCCTGCTTTTTTTGCACATGTGCGAGCAGCGAGTGCGGGTGGTGTGACACATTATAATTGTCATCCTTTTATACAAGATGAATGGATGCTTATGCACAATGGTGGAATAGATAATTTTATCGCTGTTAAACGTCATATTCGTCGTTTGTTAGATGATGACATTTACAATTGGATTAAAGGTGAAACGGATTCTGAACACCTGTTCGCTTTATTTTTGCAACTTGCAAAAGGACAGGATTTGAGTCAACTATCGGTTGTTGCGGATGTGTTGGAAGCTACCTTTCAGCAAATTGAAGAATTGGTTAACCGCGTGAATGAAAAAAGTGAGTCGTATTATAACGTTTGTCTGACGGATGGAAAACGCTTGATAGCCAGCCGTTATTGCACCCGCAAAGACATCACACCGGAAACCCTTCATTACGCCATTGGCAGTCGTTTTGTTGTTAAAAACAAACGTCATCATATGACGCATGAAAAAGGCAAACGACAGTGTGCATTAATCACATCAGAAAAACTGACCAATTCGGATGCTGAGTGGGAAACGGTACCGGTTAATCATCTGTTATTAATTGATTCAACGTTTGAAGTTCAATTCAGAGCCTTGGCATGAACACTGTCTTGATGAACGGGTCATTTCATGTTCCAATAGTGCCTGTGTGTACAATCATGAATCCATTGGAGACGATTAATCATCATGCCATCTTTTGATATTGTGTCTGAAGTAAATGAAGTCGAATTACGCCATGCCGTAGACAACGCAACACGCGAAATGACAACCCGATTTGATTTTCGTGGTGTTGAATGCAGTATTGACCTGGCAGACCTTTCGGTAACCTTAAAAGCAGAATCTGATTTTCAAGTGAGACAGTTAGAGGATTTATTCCGTAATCATGCAGCCAAGCGTGGTCTTGATACAACCGGCGTGGACATCGAAGACAAGCCTGTGCACAGTGGCAAAACGTTTTCGTTAACCATGACGTTCAAGCAAGGTATCGATCAACCGACAGCTAAAATTATCGTCAAGACACTAAAAGACAGTAAAATCAAAGTTCAATCATCTATTCAAGGCGATAAAATTCGCGTTACCGGTAAAAATCGAGATGACTTGCAACAGAGTATTGCATTACTCAAAAAAGCAGATATTGAATTGCCCTTACAATTTGAAAATTTTAGAGATTAGATTCTATTTTCTTTCCAGCTAAGCGTCTTAATCGCTTGCCTGGAGCGTTATATTTTTATCTCTTTAAAGGCATATGTGCAACATGGATCACAAGGTTTTGTAATATATCCACAGGTTGTGTCATACCCGATTCAAGGAATCAAATACTGATGGTGCAGTAGCCCGCGTGAGCAGTTTCAATTTTTTTCGGCACGATCCATTAAAATGTGGTAAAATACTGAACTGTAAAGCGAGTTTAGTTTGGGCTCGAACAATATTCTTATGTGAGCGTCGCGCTTGTCATCACTTTGATGCATAAATGGAATGTTATTTCGGACTAAATCTTCAATGAATGACGAGGAGTTTTTTAATGGCTATTGTTGCAAAACGTACAATTATGTCTTTGTATTCGGATAATGATGATATTTACAGTCACCAGGCTCGGATTGTATTAGCGGAGAAGGGCGTTAATGTTGAAATTATGTCTATCAAAAATGCCGGTGTATCTGACGATCTTTTAACCGTTAACCCCTATGGAACTGTTCCGACATTAATCGATAGAGACCTTGTTTTGTACGAAGCGCGTATCATCATGGAGTATTTGGATGAACGCTTTCCTCACCCTCCATTGTTGCCTGTTTATCCTGTGGCTCGTGCCGAAACACGTAAAATGATGCATCGAATTGAACAGGATTGGTACTGTCTGTTACAACGTATTCAACATAATGATGATGCAGTTAACGCTCGCGCGCTTTTACTTGAGAGTCTCATCGGTCTTGAGCCTATTTTTGCTGATAAAATATATTTCTTAAGCGATGAATTTTCACTGCTAGATTGCGCCTTAGCGCCTTTATTATGGCGTCTTCCTGCATTGGGTGTTGAGATTCCTGCGCAGGCTAAAAGTTTACATGCTTATATGCAACGTGTGTTTAAACGAGAAGCATTTCAGTTAAGTTTAACGGATGCTGAGCGGCAGCTAAGGGCAGCATAATCATGGTCATGACGTCAAATAAGCCTTATTTTATTCGAGCACTTTACGATTGGATTGTGGACAATGACTTAACACCTTATCTGCTGGTTAATGCGGAATTTCCTGATGTAGAGGTTCCTCAAGAACATGTTAACGATGGGCGAATTGTGCTCAATGTTTCACCCAAAGCCTGTCGTGGGTTGCATATCGAAAATGACAGAATTGTTTTTACCGCTCGATTTTCGGGGCAGGTGACTCAGATTTTTGTTAATCCTTTAGCGGTGCTTGCCATTTACGCAAAAGAAAATGGACGCGGTATGGAGTTTGGGGATGAATACGACACGATGCCGACGTTGCCACCTAAGCCTAAGAGCGTTCCCGCACGTAAAAAACCGGCATTAACACTCGTTAAATCCGATAAAAAAACAGATGATTGATAATCATGATTGCCGTGATTGACTTACCGACGGAGCAGGCAAGTGAGCAGGTGGCTGCACGCCTTGCTACTTGTTTAACAGCGCCTTTGGTTATGACGTTTCGTGGTGAAATCGGTGCGGGTAAAACCACGTTGATTCGTGCGATGTTGCGGTCTTTAGGTGTTCGTTCTGTGATAAAAAGTCCAACCTTTTCGTTGGTCGAAAGTTATTCGCTTCCCTACTTGCACATTCACCACTTTGACCTGTATCGTGTACATGATGAGTCAGAGTTAGATTATATTGGTTTTCGAGATTATTTTTTAGACGACGCGGTTTGTTGTATCGAGTGGCCAGAACGTGCTAATCGCGCAATTGGTCATGTGGATGTTGCACTGTCATTGAACTTAAAGGGTGCAGGCCGTGAAATGCAGGCTTGTGCATTTAGTCCCGCAGGGGCTTCAATGTTGTCTTGTTTTCTTGGTGAATCATGATGATGCGTATCATCCTGTTCTTGATGATGATAGTGGCCGATACAACTTCAATGGCGGCAAAACTTGAGTCGATTAAGATTCAAAATGAGGCTCAGAAAGCGACCGCAATCTTAACCCTTAACGGTGTATCAAAATATAAATCTTATGCGTTAACCCAACCGTTTCGTGCTGTTCTTGATTTAGAGCAAACCCATACTACAATTCATATACCCAGCGTATTAACCCATAGTGGTTTAATACAACGTGTAAGAAGCGGCAATCCCGATCCCCATACACTGAGGTTAGTTTTTGACGTTAAACAGGGCGTTGCAATCAACGTTTTTCCTGTAGGTCTTAATCGCTCAAGTTTACGTATTGAATTAACGCCTAAGACCTTACCGCTCAAGACAGTCAATTCAACGGTGGTAAAACAGGTTCACGTTAAACCGCTTTCACAGTCTAGCTATGCTCATGTTAAACCGTTGCGTGATGTGATCGTTGTGATTGATCCAGGTCATGGGGGCAAAGATCCGGGTGCTATTGGCTTAGGTCGAAGTGCTGAAAAACATGTTGTGTTGGCGATTGCTTTGAAACTCAAACAGTTGATCGATAAGCAACCCGGAATGCGGGCGGTGTTAACTCGTCATGGCGATTATTATATCGGTTTGCGTGAGCGCATGATCATTGCAAGACGTCATAATGCGGATATTTTTGTGGCAATTCATGCGGATGCATTCAGGAATCATGAATCCAATGGTGCGTCTGTGTTTGCACTATCTCCGCGAGGAGCTACGAGTGAGGCGGCACGTTGGCTTGCGGCAAAAGAAAATCATTCTGAATTAGGAGGCGTGAATTTATCGGGTTTAGATGACCAAAATGGTATCATCAGAACTGTTTTGCTTGATTTGTCTCAAACAGCAACGATTGGTGCCAGTCTACAAATGGGCACAAGCGTATTGCAAAACATGGATACCATCACAAGGCTTCATAATAACAAAGTGGAACAAGCTCGTTTTGTGGTTCTGAAATCACCGGATATTCCATCGATTCTTATTGAAACAGGGTTTATTTCCAACGCACGTGAAGAACGTAATTTAACCAGTCCTTATTATCAAACGCGTTTAACACAAGCCATATTTAAAGGTTTAAAAACGTATTTTTGGAATAATCCACCTCATGGTACCCATTTAGAAGCCATGCTCAATACGCGTGTGCACTGGGTACGCGCTGGAGAATCATTACCCAGTATTGCATCAAAATACCATGTCCCTGTCGCACGGTTAAAACAAGTCAATGGTTTATCGGGTTTATCGCTTAAGTCGGGACAAAAATTGAGTATTCCTGCATCATGGGGATAGGTGAACCGCTGCGAATTTACTCTTTATCTGCATCCGTTGCCAATCAAATTGCTGCTGGCGAGGTCATCGAACGACCGGCCTCCGTGGTTAAAGAACTGCTTGAAAATGCCGTGGATGCGGGTGCAGATGTCGTTAATATAGATATTGGTTTTGGTGGTCTGAATCAGATTAAAATCAGTGACAATGGTGCAGGTATCATGGCGGCTGATTTATCTTTAGCAATCGCAGCACACGCAACCAGTAAAATTACGCAATTAAACGATCTGTATTCAATAACTAGCATGGGGTTTCGGGGTGAGGCACTGGCGAGTATTGCCTCGGTATCGCGTTTATCTTTGTCATCCAAGCCGTCTCAACAAGAGCATGCCATGATGATTCGGATGGATGGTGATGTGTTGCATATAATCCCTTGTGCACGTAATCAGGGAACAACCGTCGATGTGCGCGATCTTTTTTATAATGCGCCGGTGCGAAAACGATTTTTAAAACATGAGCGTGCTGAATATCAAGCGATTGAAGCTGTTGTTAAACGTTTTGCATTAAGTGCACCTCATGTTGCTATAACCTTAAAACACAATGATAAGCTCATGTTGACGTTACCGCTTGCAGTAACTCCACAACGACGGTTGCAGCGTGTTCAGAAAATATTGGGCAAGCCTTTTGTTGAAGGGGCTATTCATTTGGATACTGAGCGTGCGGGCATGCGCTTGGAGGGATGGATCAGTGGGCTTGACTACCAACGCAGCCAAAACGATAAGCAATTCATTTATATTAACCAACGTATGATCAAAGATAAATTGCTAGCACATGCGTTAAAGCAAGCCTATGATGGGTTGTTGCATCCTGGTCGCCATCCCGCTTGTTTGCTTTATTTGACGATGCCACCGGATCAGGTGGATGTGAACGTTCACCCAACTAAACATGAAGTTCGTTTTCAACAACCCAGACTCGTGCATGATTTTATGACATCACAAATCGTAGATGCTTTGTCTATTCAGAATAGAGATATGCACGCTGAAGAAAGAGATCCTGTCATCACGCTTCAAAAAATAGAGCAAGATGACGATGATGTTGCTGCTGCTGCTGCTGCTGCTGCTGCTGTTCATTATTATGCCCCCGCGAAAACTCATTCATCTTGGCAGCTTCGTGAGTCTCGTGATGTATCAAGCCGTTATAGACAACAAACTGTGTTGACGCCTCGTTTTGTTGTGTTGAATGCGCATTTTGTCGTTTTATTTTTGGAAGATGAGCCTTGGTTGTTAAATGCGCACTTGCTTCAACATCGATATTCAGCCGATTGGTTAATCGAGCAGTCCTATCCGCTATTATCACGTCCCTTACTTTTGCCCGTGCGTTTTTCTATCGATAAAACACAAGTCCATGTCTTTGAATTATTACAACCCGTATTGGCTGAGTTGGGCGTGCAGTTTGATTTTGCAGGTGATGCCTGTCTTCTGATTAGAACGATTCCACAAGGGCTTCCATCTTTGAATATACAAGAACTCTTAGAGGCTTTAAATACAATTAATCCCACGCTGCCTGATGTGCAAAAGTCATTGATTGAATCGCAATCCTTTGATGCGCGCCAACTTCATGATGATGAAAAAATGAATTTATTTGCCTATTTGCAAAATCATCCCGATGTATTGACTCACGTGGGTTTGCGCTTGGATATGACAACTTGCCAAGGCCTTATTCATGAATAAGGCTGTTATTTGTTTGATGGGTCCTACGGCATCGGGTAAGACGGAGCTTGCCTGCGAATTGGTTCGGCAAATGCCTTGTGAAATTATTAGTGTGGATTCAGCGATGATTTATCGCGGGATGGATATTGGTACTGCCAAACCTGATGCCTTGACTCTGGCTCAAGCACCGCACCACTTGATTGATATTCTTGATCCAATAGACAGTTATTCTGCCGCTCAATTTTGTAAAGATGCCGACGTGCTTTGTCAGTCTATCATCAGTAGGGGGAAAATACCGTTACTGGTGGGTGGGACCATGATGTATTTTCGTGCTCTTCAACAGGGATTATCGGTTTTGCCAGCGTCTGATGCGGCTATTCGCGCCGAGATCATGTACCAAGCAGATAATCAGGGTTGGGATTTTATGCACCAACAATTAATTAATATTGATCCCGATTCAGGAACCAGAATTCATCCGCATGATACACAACGTATACAGCGTGCGCTGGAAGTCTATGCATTGACAGGCCAAACTTTAACGGCGTTGCTAAGTCAGGAAATTAAACCAGCTCGTTACTCGTTTATTAATTTAATTGTGTTTCCCTCTGATAGGGCTTGGTTACATCAGCGTATTGAACTGCGTTTTAGACATATGTTGGCCACAGGATTTATCGATGAAGTCCGTGATTTGATAAACGCATGGCCACTCATCGTATCTCATCCCGCGATACGATGCGTAGGTTACAGGCAAGTCTATGATTATTTGCAAGGAGACTTTTCTTATGAAACCTTGGTTGAAAAAGGTGAAGCGGCTACTAGGCAGTTAGCTAAACGTCAATTGACTTGGCTGCGTCACTGGTCTTCTAGCTATCGATTAGACGCGCAAGCACCCGATATTATGAAGCAGATGATGGTGATTCTTGAGAATGTCAGGGGAATGCCATAATATTTTTGAAAAACAAATCGTTTAAAACGTGTCGCCCGCTGAAGTGAAGACGTGAAACCATTCTATGTTGAATTAAGCCCACAATTCATAAAAAAAGCACCTTTGATCAGAATTCTAGTTTTCAAAAATCCCTGGCAGGATGATTGCTTTGATAATTATTCTTCTTTGCAACGTGATTAATGAGGCAACGCGCCAATCTCAAATGGATTGATAAATTGTCATTCGAAGGTATTTTAGGCTCTATCGGTAGAGCTGTATTTTATGGTTCTAAGTATTATGGCGATGCTTCTGAAATCATTGTGGATGAGGTACTGTCTAATTTTTTACCCCCAGAATCTCCTGTTAATGCTTTTAAAACAGAATTAAAAAATCCTTGAGCAAACCCGCTATTTACTTGATGGAATGGATCCGTCTTACCATTCCAAGGTTTAAATTTTGTCATATCTTGAAAAGAGCAGAGCTTGGGTGCGGCAACTTTTAATGGTTCCGCGTGATATTTAAAAATCGATGCAAGTTCCGTTTTTAGTTGAGCCTTTACTTGAGCTTCAACCGCCGGTTTCATGAGTTTAAAACAATGTCCTAAAGTGATATGAAATACAGGAATACCTTCTTCTGCCCCATAAGCTTTGGCAATATTTATATAGTCACTTATTTGCTCAGCCGAAGGCTCTACCAATAAATTTATAGTGCCACCGTTCGTGACTATTATGTTTGTCACGCGAAAATTAATCTCCTCTTGAGAAGAAAGGGCATGACTTAATGCTTCAAAATATCCTAAGTTATTTTTTATAAATGAGTTCCATTTTAACTTGCCAACCCCACGCTCAGTAAATAGATTAAATACCGTCATGTGATAACTTGTTACGGGAGTAAAGGCAAAATACTCAGAGGCAGAACTACTGGTTAAACACTCTCGTATATCACTCCAAAGATCATTATCTTTTTCCAGGACTGCAGCAATCACAGTTACCCCTGGATAACGAGTATATTGACCACTAGCATTTAATTTGGGCATAAGATTATTTCCTTTTGAGTGACCTATGTTTTTTTGTATCCTGTCACAATCGCCGGGTAAGTGCCTGTCAGGGAGCTCGGACTAACCCGAGCCGCGCGCGTAAGCAAGCGGAATTTTTAAAAAAAACACAAAATATTTAAAAATC
>JAJZSG010000141.1 GCA_021849905.1 Pseudomonadota bacterium | reverse complement strand
AGGCACTTACCCGGCGATTGTGACAGGATACGAGAAAACGATAAGAAAATACATCGATTATCGTCACAGAAAACAAAAACCGTGACGACAATATACGAATATCGAATAAAAATCCTATGCTAGAACGGCTAAAGTCTGACTATCTACAAGATGGTGTCGAATAATCAGCGTCTGCTGATGGTGCACTAATATTTCGTTTTCTTAGTACGTTTTCCGGTGTATTGGACTGACTCAAACTTGAGGCACTGAAAAAAGAAGGTGACGTTCTCGGTTGAGGAACATCGTTATAAACAGACTCATTCAACCGATCCGTGCCTAAAATACTTTTGTTTTTCTTCGACTTTAAAAGATTATCACAATTTGACTTATATTGTTTATACAGCTTAAAGTCTTCTGATGAAGGACCTTGTTGACCATTTACAACCAAGGCTTTCCTTATTCGCATAGCATCTTGGTAGCATTTTATTGCTTCATCTACAGTCATGATGTATTACTCTCTATAAAAAGTGAAATCCAAAATCAATGATGCTCAACAAAACAGCAATCACGTTCAGATTACCGTATTTTCTATAAATAAACAATCCATTTTCTCGGTTAAAAAATAGACAAAACAAACGCGCACGTATTATGATAATAAAAGACAAAATCAAGACAGGGAGACAGGCTTGTTTAAACACCACAGTCCATTCCATGACCCAGGAAAAAAAACACGAGTGGGCATGACAAAACCACTAAAGGATTTAATTGCAATTGCAGCTCCTGCTAGATTATTAGCCGAAATGAAACGAGAGGCATTAATACAAAAAATAACCGAATCATGCGCGCTCGATACAGAGCGTTTTAACCGTTTGTGCTCCAAGCTCATCCATAATATCGCCAATTATTATCAGCTATTACCTGAAAGTGCCAATCGTTATTATGCGCTCCCTGGGGGGCTAATTGACCATGCATTAAACCGCACCGAAGCGGCACTGCATTTATTCAGACAGCATCTACTTCAAGATCAGCAAGCCGAGTTATCTGAAGAACAAAAGCTGTGGCTTTATGCCTTATTTTCGGCAAGCCTTCTCCAAGGCATTGGCAAGTTGCAATTGGATTATCAAATCAATTTTTTCGATAACAAGGGTCATCTACTAAAAACATGGAATCCATTGCTTGATAAGCCTGCTTCAACTGGACATTACTACCATTATGAATTTACCAAGGGCAGTGAAGATGATTTACGGCATCGTCTGAATATAGTGCTTGCCCTCCAACTCATGCCTGAAAGTGGCTTTTCCTGGGTAGCAAGCGAGCCTGATGTGCTGGCAACATGGCTCGCCTTACTCAGTGAAGACCCTCATTCAGCAGGCATGCTAGGCGCCATTTTAGAACGAGCTGATGCCATTGCGATTCAACGCGACATTCATGAATATTTAATTAAAAACACAAGCACAGGTGGAGCGCGCGCCGGTCGAGTCAGTACGTTTATTGATAGCACACCGGAGTCAAGTGGTGAAAAAGAGCATTTATTAGGTGCTGAATTTATCAAATGGCTCACGCAAGAATTAAAGAAAGGACTGATTTGCATCAATAAAATTCCGTTAGTAGTGATTCCAACAGGCCTCATCATGTCACGAGAAGTGTTTCAACTGTTTATGAAAAATCATCCCGAAGTCAAACATTGGCAAGCCGTACAAAAAGGACTAATCAGCTGGGGATTACACCGCACCAATGCTGACGGTCATGCTATATCACAGATAGAAGACCCAAAAACTCAAAAAACACATGAAGGCATACTACTGGAAAACTATTCGGTCGTGCTACCAGATGAAGTTCAATTCCATCATCCTGATACTGGAAAGGAATCAACGGTATCCGCGATTCAAGTCGCCCAATTACAACAATCAGATAATCCAGCCCCACTATCTCGTTTATCACTATCGGGTAAATGGGAGCTTGCTAATATAAATTCAGCATCCCTGCAATCAGGTTATACCCGTCGTGAGTGATTATGCGATAGGGGATGTTCAAGGCTGTTTTGATGCACTCCGTCGCCTGCTTTGTCACATTGATTTTGATGAGTATCATGACCGATTGTGGTTTGTAGGCGATTTAGTCAATCGCGGGCCTGACTCACTGGCCGTGTTACGATTTATCAAAGCATTGCCTATAAAAGCAATCATCACTTTAGGCAATCACGATCTTCATCTTTTAAGTCAATTGTTTATAAAAGACCCCATACAACAAGATGATGACACGCTGCATGACATTATCAATGCCCCCGATGCACTAGAACTCGGACATTGGCTTCGTAAACAACCTATTTTATATCATGATGCCAAGCTGAACGTCGTTATGTGCCATGCAGGCATTTATCCGATGTGGACACTAGAGCAATCGATTTTATATGCCCAAGAGTTAGAACAGGCAATAAGTGGGCCTGACTGTCGATTATTCCTTAAAAGTATGTACGGTAACGAACCCGACAACTGGTCAGATGATTTAACGGGCATGGCACGATTACGAGTCATTTGTAACACTTTTACGCGTATGCGATTTTGCGATGCAAACCATCACTTACTGCTGACTTACAAAGGATCTATACAAAACGCACCCAGCCACGTCTACCCATGGTTTAGAGTTCCTCATCGCAAAACCATTAAAGCAGACATTATCTTTGGTCACTGGGCAGCGCTTAATGGCATTTGTCCTGACAAAACCATCCATGCGCTGGATACGGGGTGTGTTTGGGGTGGGCAACTCACCGCACTTCGTTTACAAGATAGACAACGATTTTCCGTGCCAGGATATATTCACCGTTAAACATTTCTCACCTGAACGTTTATTTATCCGCTACAGACCTCAAAACATTATTGTTTGAAACACCAAATCATGCTATTATTTGTACAATTTTTAGCATTGTTTACAATGAATTGGACTCGTGTGTTCTTGTGAGAAAACTTTACGCCGTTATCCTCATCGTCATCAGCACGGGTTTATTGCACGCAAACGAACAAAACAACCTGTATCGTTGGGTAGACAATCCAACTGAAGAAAGTCAACGCGTTGATTTATCTAAAAAACGTCTGGATCATGCGATTAAAGATCCTGAGTTTATGTTAAACCACTGGATTGAACTACCCACATCGCCTGAATCGTACCGAAAAAAGACACTGTATTTGACCATCAAAGATGCTATTTTTTTAGCCTTACGCTACAACCCAAATATTCAAAATGCCGAACTAGACCGTATCATACAACGTTACCAACTTCGTTTAGCACATAATGAGTTTGAACTGCAGTATGCACTGGCCGGGCAAGCTGCTGTCACAAATAGCCAATATAGTAATATTGGGCGTGCCTCAACTGAAAGTTATATGGCAACACCTGAATTTGATTTGAAAACAAAACTAGGCAGCCATGCTAAGTTAAAAATGGATAACAGTGCCGTGGCGGTTGGTGATTACAACCCTTTACTGAGCTTTTCATTTTCACAACCATTGCTACGAGGATTTGGTACGAATGTAAATGAAATTGGCTTACAAAATGCCATAGACAACGAATTTCTGAATAAAATCTATCTTAAACAATCCGTGATGGATCAAATCACGCAAGTTATTACGGCTTATCGTGCGTTAATCTTAAGCGGTAACAATCTTAAAAATCAACAACGCCAGCTAGCTGAAGCACGAAAATCATATGACAGAAATGAAAAAAAAATCCGTGCCGGTCAACTTGAGCCGACCGCTAATATCCAACAATCCTATCAAATTCAATCCTTGAATCTGATGGTAGAACAAGCAGAAAATGAATTTAAAACAACGGCTCAAAATTTATTGGAAACCATCGGGTTAGACCCTGATATGAAGTTGGCTGTGCCCAATAATGTCAGCCTTAAAAACATACAAACACCTGATGT
>JAJZSG010000021.1 GCA_021849905.1 Pseudomonadota bacterium | reverse complement strand
CTCAATACGTTATCTTTCTTCACGGTGTATCTCCTTTTTTGTTTGCGCAATAAGGATACACCACTTAATTTTCTAATTTAAACTCTCATACACAAAATTCAATCATAGCTCCCTCAATGACGCTAATATAACGACTTAAGTCATCAATGCTCATTTTATTAGCACCAACCTCATTAACAATTTGCATCTGGCGATCAAAAAGCTCTTTTTTAGCGGGATATTTTTTTTGAAGTAAATTAAGTTTTACACGTGCATCAATTCTAAGACACAACTCGTGGAGCTGTTTATCATTAAAAGTACTGTACATGGTCTCATTGCTCTTAAGAAAAGAACGGTTATTAGCGACCTTGTTCACTAAGGATTGTCTAAGTGAATCATTTGCCTTTTTAGCGGTTTCTAAAAACTTGGAAAAAGAAAGCTGGCTATCAATTGTAAAATCTTCCGAATTGAAATAACAATAAATTTCATTTAGTTGTTGTATTTGTTCCCGTTTATAAGCATCTTCAAAAATAGTCACAGCGGTGGCTAAATTAGAAAATTGACTAGTTAGCGAATCATCTGAACTGATATCTCTAATTTTTTGTTGAAGCTCTGGATTACTGACATAAGGAGACGTGTAAGCATATTTATATTTTAACTCGTCAAGAATAGGCTTTAGCGTTTTAACAGCTTTAAAAATATCTTGGAAAGTGGCCGCAGTTCGATTGATATTTTTGAGCAATGGCATACAATCTGGAAAATTTTTTTCTACTATATTGATGGTTTCTGAAATTTTATTTTCTATACAATAACGTTTCTCATAGTTTTTAGCTAACGTGATAATTTGTTCTATTTGCTGATAAAAGGTCACGTTTTGAGACGCGACTGTATTCATTTGATTTCTTAATTCTATATTTTCGAATCGAGTATAAAAATATTCTTTTATATCAGGAATTGAATTGTGTAATTTGCTGGTATGAAAACCAAGGCCAAATGGATCGATACAATTTATATCGACATTAGATCGATAACTATTTGATTCTATTTCAGGAAAGTTGTCTATGATTAATTGTTCTAACCCAATTATTTTTTTCTTGTAAACTTCTGTCGTCTGAAGTATCTGCTGAGTTTTTTCTAAAATATTTAATGATTTATTATTTTCTATACTGTCTAACTGCAAAGACAACGTATCATCATTACAAGTTTTATATAAATCGACAAGTTCTGTGATAAACGATTGTAATCTTGTTTTGCTAATGAATAGATTGAATGGCTTTTCTGTACACTGGTATTTATCTTCAGGGACATCAGACATGGTCTCATGAATTAATGCCTGCGCGTCAGTAATTTTTTGTTTTACGTGAGGTAGTGCATCCTTACAGGCTTTAAGAATTGATTTTAAGTTGTTTTTATTTAATTCTAAAAAAAGATCTGAGTTGTTATCTTGCGTAATATTTTCATCAACTAGATAGTTTTTTAAAATTTGTGCGTGTTGAAATAGTTTTTCACTTAAGTGTTGATTTTTTTTCCACCACAGAATGTAAGTTTTATTATTAATCTCGCGTATTTCATTGGCCTTCCCACTATTTTTAAACTCAGTAATCTGTTCCACAAGGCCAATTAATTCATCGAGTTCAGTTTTATTAAAAAACTCCTGCTGTTTTTTGGCGTCATAGTATTCTGTTTTTACTGCTGAGTGACTATTTTGGGTAGCAGTTGGCGAATAAATCGAATTTTGATCAAGCATCGTGTTATGAGCGAGTCGTTTACTTACGTCCCTTAATGTATCATAAGACTCTTTCAATTTTAAAAACAATAAATTAGTACCAAGGGTATCGGGATGTGTTTTTCTACTCAAATCTCGATAAGCTTTTGTAATCGATTCTTGTGTCGCATTCCTATCTACACCTAATCGTTCGTAGAAATTATCGGATTGAAGTCTATCATATAGTAATCTTGACTCCTGACTACTCAATAATTGATAAGCTTCCTTTAATTTGTCTAACGCCGTTTTACTTCCACTATTTGTAAATTTTACAATCAAAGTACTATAAGACTCTGACAGCTTCTCTTTCGTATCGTCTTTCTTACAACCGAGTCGTTTATAAAAGTCATCTGAAGTTATGTTTGGATACATATCCAAAATAGGTCTTAATTTTTCGATTGCTTCAACAGCGCCATCAATAAGCGATGTTTCTGCTGAATTATTAAGCGTATTTCTTAAACCTAAAATTTTTGTCTTGTGCTGTTCAACTGCATTTTCGATATCTACACTAGCGCTTTGTTTGGAAAGGTCTAGCAAGGAATAATAGTCTTCCGAGTTAATCTTATCTAAGTAACCGATTAATTTATCATATTTAGTTTTTAAACCTTTACTCTTAAGGACAAAATAAGCTCTTTCAACGATGGGATCTTCTGCAGATACACTGGTTTTTTTAGCACGATAAGCCTTCTCTATATCATCATTTGTTGCACTGGAATTTAGATTTAGAACAGAATAGTAATTTGTGTATTTAATCATTTTATTTTGCCACAAAATAAATCATATAAATTATTTATAGCACAAAAAGTATGATTTTAAAATACATGCTGCGGTAGTTTTAAACTGTTCTCGAAACTCAATAAGCCTTAACAGAACATCAAATATAGCGTTCTATATCGATTAACGGTTATGCGAATTGGTTTGTTACCCTTACCCGACCCAATCGATTAAGCGTTATTTTTGTTACCAATCGCCCTTTATATTTGATTGAAAAATAACCGTTAACCGCATTTTTTGATTCATCAGCTGAAAAGATCAAATACTGTTTGGATTGAAACCCTGACCAATCCACGTCAATGCCATCATAAGACCAATGCCACTCCTGAAGCGTTGAATCATCAGGAGCACATTGGTGCTTCATGTTATCAACACAAACAGTTAAACCCTTTGACCCATCGATTGTTCGTAAAAGAATCGGATAACCGCTAATAAGCGCTTGTGTTTTTGCAAATCGTATTGCGCTTTTTATTTCATTTTCTATCACTTGAAGCTGAATTTTTTGATAAAAGGAGGAGGACAATGGCAAACTAAACCATAAGATTAGTCCTAAAATGGCTATTGTTAGAAGTAACTCGATTAAAGTCAGGCCTTGTGTGGTTTTGAAATTTAACATTTAAGTAAGGAATTGACGCACCAATAACAAGTCTTGAAACGCTTTCTTTTTATAAAATGGCGTCATTAGTAAATCGCTGGGATGATAGGTGACAACAAGAGGGACACCCTGATAATGGTGATTCGATAACGCTAGATTTTTTCCCATCACTAGAATAGCTTGCGGTGAACCAGAACTCACTTTGTCCGCCAACGATTCCGGCAAGCC
The DNA here is from genome assembly GCA_021849905.1 of Pseudomonadota bacterium. Taxonomy (GTDB): domain Bacteria; phylum Pseudomonadota; class Gammaproteobacteria; order Legionellales; family Legionellaceae; genus DDPF01. The sequence continues at coordinate 17,385 of JAJZSG010000021.1, read as the reverse complement.
AGTCGAGAGTAGAGGCATAAACTCAATATCATCAGGCGATAATCCAATACTTTTGATCATTTTCTTTAATAGCGCACCGCACTGCCCTGAAAAAGGATCCTCTTGTTTCAATTCATCTGTGGGCTTAGCAAGGACTATTAATTTGAAATGCTGACGAGTATCAGACTTGGAACTGCGTCGCAGGACCCAAGTCTCAATGCCCATTTGATCCAGATAATATGCATGTAAAGAACGAGACATAAAACAAGACCTGTTAAACTAGAAAAACATCGGTGAGCTCAGCAATCAACGCCGGATTAAGACCCAGCCTACATCTACTTCGTAGGTTGGGCCTTGGCCCAACAATCAAACTGAGGCCAAAACGATTAGGATTTAGATTTCTTTTTAGGCATATAAAGATCGGTTATCGTTCCCTCAAAGATTTCAGCAGATTGCGCAATGGTTTCAGACAATGTTGGATGCGGATGAATGGTTAGCGCAATATCTTCCACATCACAACTCATCTCAATAGCCAATGCCGTTTCTGCAATTAAGTCGCCCGCATTAACCCCCACAATACCCGCACCCAAAATTCGTCTGGTTTCTGGACAAAACAAGAGTTTAGTCAAACCCTCTTCACGCGCCATACTCAGTGCACGACCACTAGCCGCCCAAGGAAAAGACGCTTTTTCATAAGCAATGCCTTGTGATTTAGCATCTTTTTCGGTCAAGCCAACCCACGCGAGTTCAGGATCAGTATAGGCAACATTTGCAATGCATTTAGGCTCAAAGTAATGTTTCTTGCCACAAATCACCTCGGCAGCCACTTTTCCTTCAGGAATGGCTTTGTGAGCTAACATAGGCTGACCGACGATATCGCCAATTGCAAAAATATGCTCCACATTAGTCCGCATTTGTGAATCGACAGGAATAAAGCCCCGTTCATCAACCATGACACCGGCTTTATCTAAACCCAATTGATGCCCGTTAGGTTTTCGCCCAACCGATACAAGAATTTGCTGAAACGACAGTGGCTTATCGGTTGCATGCGCACCATCCATAGTCACATAAATAGCATCTGCTTTTGCTTCCATGCCCGTAACTTTAGTTTTCAATAAAAACTTAATACCGTGCTTCGTCATGCGTTTTTGTAATACATTAACTAAATCGGTATCAGCCGCAGGGATGAGTTGATCCATAAACTCAACAACCGTCACATCAACACCTAAAGCGGCATAAACAGTCGCCATCTCAAGGCCAATGATGCCACCGCCTAAGACTAATAAATTCCCTTTAATATCCGCTAACTCTAGCGCACCAGTTGAGCTAAAAATTCGTTTGTCTTCAGGAATAAACGGTAGCGTCATGGATTCGCTGCCTGCTGCAACAATGGCGTGTGTAAAATCAATCGTAACCTGCTCTGCTTGACCCTCAACAATAATCTGATTCGAACCGGTGAATTTAGCGGTACCAGTCACTACCTCAACCTGTCGTTGCTTGGCCAAAGCATTTAATCCACCAGTAAGTTTACTAACAACTGAATTTTTCCAAGATACTATTTTTTTATTATCCAATGTTGGCTTTGCAAACGTCACACCTTGAGACGCCATATCATTCGTCTCATCCAACACTTTGGCAACATGTAACAAGGCTTTAGAGGGAATACAGCCAACATTCAAACACACACCACCCAATGTAGGATAGCGCTCGATTAATATCACTTTTTTACCTAAATCAGCCGCTCGAAACGCGGCCGTGTACCCACCAGGACCACTGCCAATAACCACCACGTCTGTTGTCATTTGTTTTGTCATGAATAAAACCTCTATAATAAAATTCGACGAATATCGCTTAATGCGTCACTGATAAAACGAGTAAATCGCGCCGCTTCGGCGCCATCAATCACACGATGATCATAAGATAATGATAATGGCAGCATTAAACGCGGCAAAAACGCTTCACCGTTATAAACAGGCTTAATACTTGACCGAGATAAACCCAATATGGCCACTTCAGGACTGTTGACAATGGGAGTAAACGCCGTACCACCAATTCCGCCTAAACTAGATATGGTAAAACATCCCCCGCTCATATCGGCAGGCATCAAGCCTTTTTCACGCGCTTTAAGACTTAATCGTGACATGTCTTTGGCAATATCAACGACTGAAAGCGCATCGACACCCTTAATCACCGGAACAACCAAGCCGTTTGGCGTCTCAACTGCAATACCAATATTAACGTAATGTTTATAAATCAAGTTTTCGCCAGTGCCATCAAGGGATGCATTAAACTGAGGGAATGTAAGAAGCGCTTTACTCACCACTTTACAAACAAAAGCGAGTATCGTGAGCTTTAAACCCTGAGCCTGTAAGCCACCACTTTCTGCCGTTCTAAAGGCTTCGAGCTCAGTAATATCGGCTTCGTCAAATTGCGTCACATGAGGAATGGTCACCCACGCACGATGCACATTGACCCCCGTTAATCGCTTGATTTTATTCAACGGTTTAGATTCCACTTCACCAAATTTACTAAAATCAATAACAGGTCCCGAAGGCACAGAAAAACCAGATTGAGTGGATTTTTCTTGAAGCTTATTTTTAACATACTGCTCGATGTCAGTTTTACTAATTCGTGATTTTCGAGCGCTCCCTTTGACATCAGCAAGCTCAACGCCTAATGCATGCGCCAAACGCCGAACCGCAGGCCCTGCTGAAATAATCGATAACGACTCAATAAGCTCAGACGAAGACGATGCGACAGGTACTGTTACAGGTAACTCAACAATCGGCGCATCTTTTTTGGCTTCAACAACTACAGGTACTAGCCCCTCAGGAGCAGGCTTTGGTACTTCAGATACTGACTCTGCTGACATGATCGTCAAAATCACATCCCCTTCGGAGACTTTATCACCTAATTTTATTTTTAAGGACTTGATAATACCGGCAAGAGGTGATGGTATTTCCATACTGGCTTTATCAGACTCTAAGGTAATTAATGGGCTGTCTTTACTAATCGTGTCGCCTTCTTTAACCAGAATTTCAATCACATCGACGCCATCCGCGCCACCGATATCCGGTACTTTAATGTCTATCTCAGCTGTCATATTTTCCTCTTTAATCAATGAGTAACCGGATCTAGTTTTTCAGGATCGATGCCATACCGTTTTATGGCATCAAGCACCATTGACGTAGGAATATCACCCAAATCCGCAAGTGCCTTCAATGCCGCAATAACAATAAATTTGGCATCCACTTCAAAAAAGTGGCGCAATTTTTCTCGTGTATCACTACGACCAAACCCATCAGTTCCTAATGTGATAAATGGTGCCTCAACAAACGGTCTAATTTGATCAGCAAATAAACGCATATAATCTGTTGCAGCAATCACAGGTCCTGAACGTCCTGATAATTGTTGACTGACATAACTTTGTTGTGCAGGCTGATCCGGATGCAACCGGTTATGTCGCTCGACAGACAAACCTTCACGTCGAAGTTCAGTAAAACTAGTCACACTCCATACATCAGATGAAATTGAAAAATCGGCCTGAAGCATTCGAGCAGCCTCTAGCACGTCTCGCAATATGGTGCCGCACCCTAACAATTGAACATGATGCGCTGATTTTGAAGTACCCTCTTGTAGAAGATACATCCCTTTGATAATACCGTCTTCAACGCCAGCTGCCATATCCGGATGCTGGTAATTTTCATTCATAACCGTGATGTAATAAAAAACATTGTCTTGTTTTTCGTACATACGATGAAGGCCATGTTGAATAATGACGGCTAATTCATAAGCATAGGTTGGATCGTAAGCGACACAATTGGGAATGGTTGAAGCCATCAAATGACTATGCCCGTCTTGGTGCTGCAACCCTTCGCCGGCCAAGGTCGTGCGACCCGCCGTTCCACCGAGTAAAAATCCTCGAGCCTGCATGTCACCGGCCGCCCAAGCCAAGTCACCAATACGCTGAAAACCAAACATTGAGTAATAAATGTAGAATGGAATCATAGCCAGTTTATTTGAACTGTATGAAGTTGCCGCGGCCATCCAGGAACAAAAGGCACCTGCCTCATTAATTCCTTCTTCTAAAATTTGACCATCACGTGCCTCACGATAGTACATGACTTGTTCGTGATCAACAGGGGTATACAATTGACCCACAGGCGAATAAATACCAATTTGTCTAAACAACCCTTCCATACCAAAAGTGCGACACTCATCAGGAACAATTGGCACAACATGCGGCCCCAATGATTTATCTTTTAATAAGGCCGACAAAATGCGCACAAAAGCCATAGTTGTTGAAATTTCGCGCTCACCTAATCCTTTGGTCACACTATCAAAGACTGATAAGTCCGGCACCGTTAGCGGCTCAAACGTCGTCGTTCGTGCAGGCAAATAGCCACCAAGCGCTTCTCGCTGTTTGCGAAGATATTTTATTTCTGGGCTGTCTTCAGCGGGCTTATAAAAAGGAATATCAGCAATGTGCTCGTCACTAATGGGTATACTGAAGCGATCACGAAATACACGAAGTTGTTCCAACGTCATTTTCTTTTGCTGATGAGTAATATTCATACCCTCACCCGCAGCCCCCATACCATAACCTTTGACTGTTTTAGCCAAAATAACGGTTGGTGACCCTTGATGAGCAACCGCTTGCGCATACGCTGCAAACACTTTTTGCGAATCATGACCACCGCGGTTTAAACGCCAAATTTCATCATCGGACAAATGCTCAACCATTGCCTTAAGCTCTGGGTAAGCACCGAAAAAATGTTCTCGTACAAATGCACCATTATTCGCTTTATAACTCTGATAGTCGCCATCAACGCATTCTTGCATGCGTTTTTGCATCAGTCCTTTTTTATCAACCTCGAACAACGGATCCCAACGCCCGCCCCAGACTACTTTAATCACATTCCAGCCGGCACCACGGAAAACACCTTCTAATTCCTGAATGATTTTTCCATTTCCACGCACAGGGCCATCGAGGCGTTGCAAATTGCAATTCACAACAAAAATAAGATTATCTAATTTTTCACGAGCAGCAATGCTTAATGCACCTAATGATTCAGGCTCATCCGTTTCACCGTCCCCTAGAAAAGCCCAAACCTTACGACCTTCCGTTTGAATCAAGCCTCGATTTTCTAAATATTTAAGAAACCGTGCCTGATAAATGGCTTGCAAAGGGCCTAACCCCATAGAAACGGTTGGAAACTGCCAGAAATCACCCATGAGCCAAGGATGCGGATAGGATGATAAACCATCTACCTCAACTTCTTGTCTAAATTTATCAAGCTGCTGTTCAGTGAGACGGCCTTCAAGAAATGCACGTGCATAAATTCCTGGCGATGAGTGACCTTGAATATAAAGTAAATCACCACCGCTTGGACCATTGGGCCCTTTAAAAAAATGATTAAAACCCACCTCGTACAGGGTTGATGCGGACGCATACGATGCAATATGCCCGCCTAATTCAGGGGCATATTTGCCCGCACGCAACACCATAGCAACCGCATTCCAGCGAATGAGTGCGCTAATGCGTTTTGCCATGCCTTCATCGGGTGGCATTTGCTTTTCTTCATAAAATTTAATGGTATTACGATATAACGTATTAATTGCCGAATTAAGCTTTATGCCCTTTGCATTCGCCTGATTCAGCAATGCTTGCAATATGTATGCCGCCCGTTCATCACCATCATTCGCAACGACTGCATTTAGTGCGTCCAGCCATTCACGTGTTTCAACCGGATCGATATCATCAATCATTTCGTTTATCATGAGTCTGTTCCTTTGAAACCAATATTAAATCCAAGCGACTATAGTATAGACTGCCAAAAAAACCAACAACACAACGGTTGCATGTTCAACAATAATCTCAGCTTGACGCATTGTTTGTTGTTGACCATGACCAAATGAGGCCATTCCGCATGTTTGAATCAATTGATTGTTATAACTGGGTGGTTTAAAAAATAATTTCATATAATTTTGAAAACCAACTTGAAAATTTCCGACTAATAAATACAGTAATGCGGTCATTCTGGCCGGCAACCAATCGAGGCATGCACATAAACGAACGGCATGCTCGCTCACTACACTTAATCCTGTGCAAAATGCAATTAAACGGTAAGCCAGTAAACCCAATGGGCCGAGTAAAACATACCAGAATATCACCGCGAATAATTGCCCATTAACATGCACAAAATAATCGCCAACATCCTGCTCAAGCAACGGCTCTGTCGTATTTGAAAGCACAGGGTAGAAAGGATTAATCAATCCCACACAATAATAAAAAATAGCAATATTCAGTATGAGTGCAAAAAAACCAAACAAGAACTCATCAAAAAAACACAATACGATACAAGCCAGTATTAACAAAGGAAATATAATCAGCGCCAAAATAATCCAAGGCGATATATGTGAACATAAGCGATTCACGAAAGATATCACTTTTTCTGCATACACCTTAAACCAGCGGAACCGGTCATGTGTGCTTTCATGTGCCAGAAAACGCTCGCTAAACAAACAAAGAACAATCACTAATAATTGCATTGACCTTAATCCTTACGCATTTTATCTGACAATGACATCGGTGTAGGGTATTTTAGTACTACAACATAAGATGACACAATGAATGTCAGGATTGTTGCGGCTTGAATCAAGTTAGATGCAACATCCGAAATCAATTTTGTCGTTAACGCGATACTCGCAACTAATAATGAAAATTCACTAGCCTGCCCCAAACGAATCCCCACTTCTTTAGAAATTGAGCTTTTTTCACCCGATTTAACAAACAACAAATGGAAACACAAGGGTTTAACAACTAACATCAACAACGCCAAAATACAGGCCGGTATAATCACTTGTGCGGCAAAACCAAAATTGAACGTCGCGCCCACAGAAAAGAAGAACATCACCAAAAAGAAATCTCGCAAGGGTTTTAGACTTTCAGCAATGAATAACGAAATAGGACTGGACGCTAAAACAACACCCGCGACAAAAGCGCCAATGTCTTCAGACAAGCCCAATTTACGCGCTAAAACAGACATGGCAAGACACCAACCGATAGACAACAAAAAAACATATTCTTGCGTTCTATCAAAACGCGCCAACAATTTAACCAGCACACAACGCTCTATCAAGAAAGCAAAAAAGATCAAGGCAGGCAAGGCAACACCGACGAGGAGTAAATCATTCCAGTTTAGTCCACCACCTTTCTGAGCGCCATTAATCAAGATCAAGACAACTATCGCAATAATATCTTGCATCAGCAAAACACTGATCATCAATTCGCCAGTATGCTGATGATGCAGAATCGTTGTAGGTAACAATTTCAGGCCAATAATCGTACTGGAGAACATCATGGCAGCCCCTAGAACCCATGACTCCGTATTACTTAAGCCAAACCAACGACCAATCATATAAGCAATAATCGCAAATAGAATCGAACTGAATGTGGCAATCCAGGTGACTTTTTTAAGCATATGAACTAGATTTTGTGGCTGTAGATGAAGGCCTAGAAGAAACAACAAGAAAATAATTCCAATATCACCCACTTGTCGGACTGAACTTAAATCGGTGATGAGCTTTAAACCCCATGGTCCTAAAGCCGCACCCAATAGGATATAAGCCACTAATAGCGATTGTCTGGTAAATAGCACGAGCGTTGAAAAAACAGCAGCGCCTGCAAAAATCAAAAATATTGTATAAAAAACTGCGTCCTCATGCATAAACAAATCACCTCGCAACCAATCGAGTTAATGCCCGCACAAAGTATACCATATAACGAGACTGATTTTAGTTAGAAAATGAATAAAATCATTTAACTTGATGATCACGTTTTTAAATTTTCATTAAAGCAAATCAGGATAATCACTAAAGACTGCATCTACACTCCAATTAAACAATTTTTGAGCCAAACGCTTTCGATTAACTGTATAAACACAAACCGCAAAACCCTGCTGTTTTATATCTTGAATACGCGCTTTAGTCGCATCACGTATCGCTAAATGCACCGATACACATTCAATACTTCGAGCTAATGACAACCAGTCATCCCGCCATTGTTCTAATAATAACCCCAAAGGCATTTCAGGCGATAAACGATGACACAAGGTCAACGCATCAAAATTGAAACTGGAAACCAAGGGTAAACTTTTCTCTGAAGGCCAATATCGATTAATATGCATCAACACCGAAATTGTTGTTTGCTCTACAAATCCAGGGTACGGCTTAATTTCGATATTCGCCTGCATTTGATTATCGGTTAACCAATCAAGTGCCAAGTGTAGTGTTGGAATTCTCTCACCTGTAAATCGTTTAGAAAACCATTTCCCCGCATCTAGTGATTGCAAATAGTCCGTTGATGCCAACCCTACTTCTCCACGACCATTTGTGGTCCGCTTAAACGACGTATCATGAAAAACAAACGCGTCACCATCGGCATTTAACATGACATCAAATTCGATAAAACGACAACCCAGCTCGTAAGCCTTGTTAAATCCAGCCAATGTGTTTTCAGGGGCAAGGGCTGCCGCACCGCGATGGCCAATCACTTGATTTTCTGAAAATAATTTAATGTTTTGTTCAGACATCGGTATTCACTCGCCTCCGAATAAATTCAAATATAACCCGACAAAAATCATCAAGCGATTGATTTAGTCGTCAAATCGATCTATAAACGTTACAAAATCAACGCTTAAATTTTATGAGTCTACCCTATCATGTCCATTGAAACACTCAAAAATAACATTACGTCAGACGATTTTCTTGACTATGCACTAAATCATGACTTTGGCGATCTGCATTTCAAAGTTGACCCTGAAACCGGGATGAAAGCGATTATCGCCATTCACAACACGAAATTAGGGCCTGCATTGGGCGGATGTCGCTTTATCGAATATCCCAATACATTATCTGCTCTAGAAGATGTGATGCGGCTTGCGCGAGGCATGAGTTATAAATCTGCATTAGCAAATTTAGCGCTTGGCGGTGGAAAGGCGGTTATTATCAAACCAGCCAAAGCCTATGACAGAACCGCGTATATGCATCGTTTTGGTGAGTTTGTTAATGAACTGGGGGGGCGTTACGTGACGGCCCTAGACAGCGGGTCCCAACTCAGCGATATGGATATCATTGCCCAGCATACGCCTCACGTTGCAAGCCTATCTTCTCATAATGGCGACCCATCACCCTCAACCGCTAAAGGAATATTGCGAGGAATACAAGCGAGCGTGTTATTCAAATTAGGAAAAGACAACCTTAATGGATTACACGTTGCCATTCAAGGTTTGGGTCATGTGGGCTACGATCTTGCAAAACAATTGAGAGAGCACGGTGCAAAAATTACCGTTGCTGATGTCAATTCAAATATTGTTGACCAAGCCGTTAAAGAATTAGATGCCAACGCGGTGTCTTCATACGACATTCATAAAATACCTTGTCATGTTTTTGCTCCTTGTGCCTTAGGCGCAATTATAAACGATATCACGCTGCCTGAATTACAAACGACGATTATTGCAGGTGCTGCCAACAACCAACTGGCACACACTATTCACGGAAAACGGCTCCATGAAAAAGGCATTTTATACGCTCCAGATTATGTGATTAATGCCGGAGGCGTTATTTTTGCAGCAAGCAAATACCTGCATACTTCAGAAATGAAAGTAGAAGAACAGATTAATAATATACATTCTACGTTACTGAATATTTTTTCACGGGCGCAAAGTGAAAATAAACCGACCAGTGAAATTGCTGATGAATTAGCACGAGAAAAACTGGCTTAAGGCGCTTATGAAACACTTGGATTTAACGCCTGATTTGTATCAGTATATGCTTGATGTTTCTCTTCGTGAGCATCCGGTTCAAACGCTGCTTCGAGAAAAAACATCAGCAATGCGATTGGCTGTGATGCAAATCCCACCTGAGCAAGCCCAATTTATGCAGCTTCTTATTCGCTTAATACACGCAAAAAACGTGCTGGAATTAGGCACCTTTACCGGATATAGTGCACTTGCGATGGCCTTGGCGTTACCCGATGAGGGTCGGGTTATTACCTGTGACATTAGTACGGAATGGACGGTTGACGCACATAAATTCTGGGAGCAAGCAGGTCAAGCTCACAAAATTGATTTGCGTCTAGGCCCTGCTCTTGCGACCTTAAACCAGCTTTTATCAGATGGATTTGCACGATCGTTTGACTTTATTTTCATCGACGCTGATAAAACAAATTATCTTAATTACTATGAAATGGCTTTAAAATTAATTTCACCCAACGGACTTATTGCAATAGACAATGTATTCTGGAATGGTATTGTTATCGATAAAAATAACACGGATGCGCAGACGCGAGAAATTCGTAAACTCAATTCATTTGTACAACAGGATGAGCGTGTAGACACGAGCCTGCTTGCCATCGCCGATGGTTTGTTTTTAGTGCGACCCAAGGATGCTTATACTAGGGTCTGTTGACATATATAGACCCTAGATTGTATCCAGACAAAGAAATAGCTTAAAACCCAACATAACAAGGACGGCACACATGAACAATCATAATCAGGACAATCCCTGCGGACTCGATGGTTTTGCGTTCCTTGAATTTTCAGGACCCAATAGCACGCTTATTCATAATCAATTCCTGAAGATGGGCTTTCGCCCTAAAGCAGCTCACAAGAATCAAGACATTACGCTTTATCAACAAGGCCAGATTCAATTTATCGTGAATGCTGCCAAAAACTGCCAAGCACAAACACATGCGCAAACTCATGGTGCGGGAGCTTGTGCGATGGGCTTTAAAGTCCACGACGCAAAAGCCGCTTTTGATTATGCCATTAAACAAGGAGCTATCCCCTTTTACGATAGCAAAGACGTCAATCATGGTTTATTAGCCATTGAAGCGATCGGCGGCAGCGTCATTTATTTTGTTGATACTTCAAACACCCCTTTTGCGGACGCTTTTAAGCAGAACTCCATTCAGCAATCCCATGAACAAAATGATCAAAATAACACACACAATCTACTCACAGAAATCGACCACATCACGCATAACGTGTATCGTGGCAACATGGATAAATGGGCCGCTTTTTACGAAACCATCTTTAACTTTCATGAAATTCGTTTTTTTAATATTGTCGGTAAACTCACAGGCCTTATCAGCCGTGCCTTAGCTAGCCCTTGCGGAAAAATAAAAATTCCATTGAACGAATCCAAAGACGCTAAATCACAAATTGAAGAGTTTTTACATGATTATCATGGTGAAGGGATTCAACATATTGCATTAAGCACAACCGATATTTACAACACGGTTCATACACTCAAACAATCAGGCGTTCATTTTCTTAATGTTCCAGACGCCTATTATGACATGGTTCATGACCGCATTCCTTGGCATCAAGAGCCATTGGATAGGCTTAAGGAAGAACGAATTCTTATCGATGGTGAAAAAGACACCTCATCAGGACTGTTACTGCAAATTTTCACTGAGAATATATTCGGACCCGTTTTTTTTGAAATCATCCAGCGTCGTGGAAATCAAGGTTTTGGTGAGGGGAACTTTCAAGCTTTGTTTGAAGCTATAGAACGGGATCAGGTTTTACGGGGCACATTATAAGGATATATAACCATGAAATTAGCCAGCCTTAAATCCACCCGTTGTCGTGATGGGGAGCTGTGTGTAGTCAATAAAACATTAACAACGGCCATTCGCGTACCCGATATTGCACCAACACTACAGTTTGCACTTGAGAATTGGACTGTGCTGTCTCCGCGATTAAATGATATTTATCAAGAATTAAACTCACAAAAACTGGATGGCACTTTTTTATTTGATCCAAACCTCGCGACATCCCCCCTACCCCGCGCATATCAATGGGCGGATGGCAGTGCTTATGTGAACCATGTTGAATTGGTTCGCAAAGCGCGTGGTGCTGAAATGCCAGCGAATTTTTGGACAGATCCGCTCATGTATCAAGGTGGTTCAGATGGATTTTTAAGCCCATGCGATGACATTGTGGTTGAAAGTGAGGCCTTTGGCATTGATTTTGAAGCTGAAATTGCAATTATTACGGATGATGTGAAAATGGGCGTATCGTCTACCGATGCCGAAAAGCACATCCAATTATTAATGCTCGTCAACGATGTGTCCTTGCGTAACCTGATTCCCAATGAAATGGCTAAGGGGTTTGGTTTTTTTCAGTCAAAACCGGCTAGCAGCTTTTCACCGGTTGCAGTCACACCCGATGAATTATATCCCTTTTGGGATGGTAAACGACTGCATTTGAAGTTATACAGTTATTTAAACGATAGTTTATTCGGGCAACCCAATGCTGGCATCGACATGACCTTTTCTTTCCCTGAACTCATTGCACATGCAGCAAAAACACGTGACCTGACTGCAGGCACTATTATCGGCTCAGGCACCGTATCTAATCTTGACCGCAGCCAAGGCTCATCGTGTATTGCAGAAAAACGCATGATTGAACTGCTAGAAAATGGGGAAATTAAAAGCCCCTTCATGCATTTTGGTGATAAAATTCGCATTGAAATGTTAGATGATGAAGGAAACAGTATTTTTGGCGCAATAAAGCAACAGGTCGCGTCAGTCAACATGAATCGAGATGCCCATGAAGCTATATGATTATTACCGTTCCTCATGCAGTTATCGAGTTCGTATTGCTTTGAATCTTAAACAAATCAGCTATGAACAGTCAACAGTTCACTTGATTAATCAGGGAGGCGAGCAACATCAAAACGCCTATCTTGAACTCAATCCTCAAGGTCTTGTACCCACACTGGATGACCATGGACATCGTCTTAATCAATCGTTAGCTATTATCGAATATCTAGATGAAATTAATCCCCATCCCGCTTTATTACCTCAAAATCCCCTTCAACGCGCAGAAGTCAGGCGCATCGCCATGATGATCGCGTGTGACATGCACCCACTCAATAATTTGCGTGTTTTAGAGCAACTACGCACACAATTTCAAGCAACCGAAGAACAAATTTTAGTTTGGTATCATCACTGGCTTAAAAAAGGATTCGATGCAATTGAAAAAACATTAGCTAATCTGGAGCGTAAAATTGATGTATGCTTCGGTGATAAAGTCACTTTGGCAGACATTTGTCTGATTCCCCAGGTTTACAACGCGAAACGATTTGATTTTTCCTTGGAGAGCTATCCGCAGATCTGCAAAATAAACGATTACTGTTTAACGATATCGGCATTTATTAATGCATCTCCCGAATCATATGTTAATGAAGTTAAGTAGAGGAAAATCATTACGATGCGTCACGTAAATATACACGCCTTTTGTTAAAAAGATTATGCCCCATCCGCCTAAAAGAAAAACAACGATATAATAACCTGAACCCATAAGCGTCTTGGTGGTTAATTTTAACATGCGCTCCGGGATACTAAGCCATAAAATAGAACAAATTACAACCAACCAACAAATCAAAGTAACCAGCAACCCGGGTTTTAAAATCCAAATATTGTTAATGCTAACCAGATATATTCCTATTAATAAACCGATACACGCGCCTAACAATATTGTGCCACTGTGAGGATCTGCTTGTTGTATCATTTTTCGATACACCACGACTCGACTAGACATAATGACCGCCATAATCAACATGAACAATCCTATATATTGAGACAAAGCAAACGTAATAACACGAAATTCCGTAACAGACGAACTTATCATAATTTAATCCTTTGAAAGATTGTCTTTAAATTAAATACTTAATTTACACAAATTGCAAATACATCCTATACTTCGGGCTGCAACTCTCACATAGACAAACGAAATATGCGTAGGTTAGGCCTTGGTCCAACATGTAGTTAACAGAACAAGACAAATAAACATTAATTTGTTTGTCATAGCTATCTTGATTACTGTTGGGCCAAGGCCCAACCTACAGCGTTTTTCTACCTATGTGGGTATTGCAACCTATACTTCGCTAAATTAATTTAGTGTATTATCATGGTGTTTTTATTAATTCTGGAACAATATATGAGTAGGGTCTGTACTGTAAAACAAGCATTAGAGAACAAAATCAATTCCGATGAAATTGTAGTCGTTAGAGGTTGGGTGAAAACTCGTCGAGATTCAAAAGCCGGGCTCTCATTCATCAACCTTCACGACGGGTCTTGCCATTCATCCATTCAGATAGTGGTTTCCGAAAATATTGCGAATTACCAAAACGACATACTTAAAATTACAACCGGTTGCGCTATCATTGCAACGGGTAAACGTGTAGCCTCCCAAGGTCAAGGCCAAGCCTTTGAAATACAGGCAGACCATGTTGACGTCATCGGCTGGGTAGAACACCCTGAGAGCTATCCGATCCAAGCCAAGCGTCATACACTTGAGTTTTTACGAGACGTTGCTCATTTACGCCCACGCACCAATACAATCGGTGCAGTAGCTCGCATTCGTCATTGTATTTCTCAAGCCATTCATCGTTTTTTTCATGAGCAAGGTTATTTTTGGGTTCATACACCCATCATCACCGCCAGTGATTGCGAAGGTGCGGGTGAGTTATTCCGAGTGAGCACCTTGGACGCAGTCAATCCACCTAAAAATGATAAAGGATGCGTTGATTTTTCTAAGGATTTTTTTGGTAGAGAAACTTTTTTAACCGTTTCAGGCCAACTCAATGCAGAAGCCTATTGTTTGGCACTTTCTAAAGTGTATACATTTGGCCCAACTTTTCGTGCGGAAAACTCCAATACCAGCCGTCACTTAGCTGAGTTCTGGATGGTTGAACCTGAACTGGCCTTTGCATCACTCAGTGATATTTGCGATTTAAGTCAATCCTTATTGCGCTACTTATGTAAAAGTGTGTTAGATGAGCGTGCTGATGACATCAGCTTTTTTGACCAGTTCATTGATAAAGGCTGTCTTGCACGCGTACAACACATGGCTGAGTCCAATTTTGACATCATGTCATATACCGATGCTGTTTCAGCTTTACTCAAAGCCAATAAGCACTTTGACTACCCAGTCAAGTGGGGATTGGATTTACAATCAGAACACGAGCGCTACCTTGCCGAAGACTTATGTAAAAAACCTGTGATTATTACAGACTATCCGGCTGACATTAAAAGCTTCTACATGCGTATGAACGATGATGGTCGAACTGTGGCTGCAATGGATGTGTTAGCTCCTGGTATTGGCGAAATCATTGGCGGAAGTCAACGTGAGGAACGCCTTGATGTATTGGATTCTCGAATGGAGCAGAGTGGTTTAAATCGGGAACATTACCAATGGTATCGTGATTTACGTCGTTATGGCACAGTGCCTCATGCCGGTTTCGGATTAGGTTTAGAGCGATTTGTGAGTTATGTAACTGGCGTAAATAACGTGCGTGACGTTATTCCCTTTCCACGCACGCCTGGACATGCTGACTATTAAATTGGTGATACCAGAATTATCGTGGTTTTGCAAACAATACTGGGTCAAGTCCCAGCCTACATCAACGTTGTAGGTTGGGGATTGGCCCAAAAATTGAACACACCCCATCAATTAGGTCAAATCCGTTAAACAAGCACCCCATCTTGCAATGTCATCACGCGATCCATTTTTTCAGCTAACTGATTATCATGTGTAACGATAATCAGTGCTGTATGTCGTTGCTTGTTTAAATCCAACATTAAATTAAACACACCCATTGCGGTTGCATGATCCAAATTTCCTGTTGGTTCATCAGCAAAGACACATTGAGGTTGATGAACCAAGGCACGAGCAATTGCGACACGCTGTCTTTCCCCGCCCGATAACTGCGAAGGCTTATGCTGCACTCTGGAACCCAAACCCACTTGCTCTAAAATATCGCCGGCCTGTTTTTTGGCACACTCAACAGATTGGCCTGCGAGTAACAATGGCATCGCAACATTTTCTAACGCAGAAAACTCGGGCAATAGATGGTGGAATTGATAAATAAAGCCAAAATGCTTATTTCGCAACAGACAACGCGTTTTCTCTGACATCATTTGCCAGTCGGTCCCTTCTATCTGCACTTGACCATCGGTTGGCTTATCTAAACCGCTTAACAAATGGAGAAGCGTACTCTTACCTGACCCAGAAGGCCCAACGATGGCTATTCTATCACCTTTTTGGATCGAGAAATTTAAATGTTTGAGTACGTCTATGGTTGTATTGCCATCATGGTACGACTTACTTAAAGCATTGGATTCAACAATCACCTCACTCATAATGCAACGCCTCCGCAATCACTGTTTTTGAAGCACGCCAGGCTGGATAGATCGTTGCTGCAAAACTCATAAACAAAGCCATTGCACACACGACCCAAATGTCGTGAAACAAAATTTTTGAAGGGAGATAATCAACAAAATAGATACTTGAAGATAACACATGCACACCAAAAAAGGATTGCAAGCCGTTAACTATCTGCGTTGCATAACTTGCCAACAATACCCCCCCCACAATACCGAATGTTGTACCGACTATACCAACCATCATCCCTTGAACAATAAATATCCAAAGAATAGTAGATGGTGTTGCACCAATCGTTCGTAAAATAGCAATTTCAGCCTGCTTATCATTAACCACCATCACTAACGATGAGACAAGATTAAATGCAGCGACTGCAATAATCAGCAACAAGATAAAAAACATCATGGTCTTTTCCATTTTAACCGCTTGGAAAAAAGCACCATATTGTTGGGTCCAATTCGAGACTTGGTATTGCTCACCTAATGTCGTTGCCAATTGTTCAGACATCAACGGCGCTTGATAAACATTATCAATTTTCATTTGCAATCCCGATACATCATCCCCCAATTGCATGAGTTTCTGTGCATCTGCCAAATTAATAAAAGCTAATTTTGTATCAAAATTAAATCCTGTTCCCGCGCTAAAAACACCAACAACGGTAAATCGTTTAAATCGAGGAACCATACCTGCGGGTGTAACCGTTGCTTGAGGAATCATGATAGTCACTTTATCCCCAAGCATCACACCTAAATTATCGGCAATACTTCGTCCCAGAATAATGCCAAAATGAGTCAGATTATTTAAGCTACCGATTAGCAGTTTATTTTTTAAATGAATCACGTCCTCTTCCAATTCCGGCAAGATTCCCGTTAAGGCAACAGGTAAAACCTGGCCATCATACGTTAATAACCCTTGACCAGAGACATAAGGTGCAATTGCTTTAACACCTTTCGTTGAACGTAATCGACTGGCTAATTGCTGCCAATGACTAACCTGCCCTGATTGCTCCGTCAGTGTTATTTCTGGTGCCATACTGAAAAAACGCTTATGAATTTCCGTATCAAAACCGTTCATCACCGACAATACAGTAATCAAAACCATTACGCCCATGCCAATACCTAACATGGAGCTTAACGAGATGAAGGAAACAAAATGATTCTTTTAGATC
>JAJZSG010000140.1 GCA_021849905.1 Pseudomonadota bacterium | reverse complement strand
TTCAATCACCAATGCAGTCAGCATTTCACCTTGACTGCGATGTTGATTAAGCCAAAGTGAAAAGGCATCTTTTATTGCGTTACTGACAAAAGCTGCCGTTTGTCTTGAGCTTAAACGCTCTTTAGTTTGGCCTGCAAATTGGGGCTCTTTCATCATGACGGATAATACGTACTGGCAGGGTTCCCAAAGGTCATCTGGAGCTAGCTTGACTCCGCGAGGTAATAAATTACGTAATTCGCAAAACGCTGATAAGGCATCAAATAATCCGGCACGAAGCCCATTGACATGCGTACCCCCTTGAATAGTCGGGATTAAGTTCACATAACTTTCGCTGAGCACGCTGTTGGATGTGGTTGACCAAGCCAAAGCCCAGTCGACACTGCCTTCATCTATTTTAAATTGACCATTAAAGGGTTCTTCAGGCAGGTAGTCGGCAGGAAGTGATTGAAGCAAGTAGTCTGACAAGCCTTTTTCATAACACCAGTGGGTTTCTTCTTTGGATAATTTGTTGTTAAAGGTCATGGATAACCCAGGACACAACACTGCTTTTGCACGCAGTACATGGGTTAATGCTTTGGTAGAAAATCGTGTGGTATCAAAATAATGTGCATTGGGCCAAAAGCGGATGGTTGTGCCGGTTTCGCGCTTTTTAGTTGAACCAGCCTCAGTCAGCTCGCCTAGTTTATGTCCGTTTGCAAAGGACATTTGATATAAAATGCCTGCGCGTTTAATACTCACGTCAAGGCGCTCTGATAGCGCATTAACAACGGATATCCCAACGCCATGCAACCCACCTGAGAAACTATAATTTTTATCTGAAAATTTACCGCCTGAATGCAACCGTGTCATGATGACTTCAACACCGCTTAAGCCTAATTGTGGGTGCTTATCAACCGGCATGCCGCGACCATTATCTTCGACTTCAATTGAACCGTCTTCGTGTAGGGTCACGATAATTCGACTTGCAAATCCCGCAAGCACTTCGTCTACACTGTTGTCGATGACTTCTTGGGCGAGATGATTGGGACGTGTGGTATCGGTATACATACCGGGACGGCGTTGAACGGGTTCAAGACCGGTTAATACCTCAATTGCATCGGCTGTATAATTTGATGTCATGTTTAGGTGTCTCACGATTCTAATTCTAAAATGAGTCTACCATCATTCAACCACGATCGGGGGAAATTTATCCGCATAATTTAATGGTTTTTTGCTTAACTCAATGGCTGTAAGTAATGCTGTTTTAATAAAACTCATCGCCAAGTCCTTGTCGTGACCGAGCGCTGTTGGTGTCCCTTCATCGCATTGTTTTGAAATTCGTTTATCAAGTGGTAATTGGCCTAATAATTTGCATTGATGCGCCTGACTGAGTTGCGTAGCTCCACCACTCCCAAATATAGTCTCCTGATGACCGCATTGACTGCAAATATGCAACGACATGTTTTCAATAACGCCTAAGACATCAATGCCTGTTTTACCAAACATATTCAATGCTTTTTGCGCATCTAGCGTGGCAACGTTTTGTGGTGTGGTCACGACAATGGCAGCCGTTAATGGAATTTTTTGTACAAGGCTTAATTGAATGTCACCCGTGCCGGGTGGTAAGTCTATGAATAAATAATCCAGCTCATCCCATTGCGTGATATCGAGCATTTGGATTAATGCTTTTGCAAGCATGGGTCCTCGCCACATAAGTGCGTCTTCACCTTGGGCGAGATAACCAATCGACATGGCTTGGATGCCATGGGCAAGGACAGGCAAATAGCGGTTATCCTTGACTTGAACGGGCTCAGCTTTTCCCAATATGAGTGGAATGCTGGGGCCATAAATGTCAGCATCCAAAATGCCCACGCGTGCACCATCTCGAGTCAGCGCTGCGGCCAGATTAACGGTGACGGTCGATTTACCAACTCCACCTTTACCGGATGCAATAGCAATCACATTTTTGATTCCACGCAACCCTTTACCGGTTAACTGCGTGCGATGGGCTTTGATAAATTGGTCGAGTGTGATGGTTATTTTGTATTTTGGGAGTGCCTCTGTAAGGGCTGCTGAGAGTGCGGGAAGCAAACTGTCTTTCAAGAGATTGCAGGGAAATCCAGCACTTAAGGTGACGGTTACATGATGATTTTCATCGGTGATGATGCATTTTATTCCCATCTCGTCACAGCTTAACTTTAACAAGGGATCATGAGTTTTGGTAAGGATGGTCTTGATGGTCTTTTCAATCGTCATAGGATAGGTCTTCATGATAAATAATGATGGATTATGACGGATTTAGATTAAAAAGGGTAATGTGAAATGACCCACGGGTATAATTAAAAACGCGGTTAATTTGAGAGCCTATTGCCTGACTGTTTTTATTTATGATATTATGATGATTTTATAATCACTAAGGAAGATTTTATATGCCAAATTTTTTTGCTGAACAAAGAAGACCCAGTAACGACAAAAATTTCTTTCAAAACTATCGTGATCATGTGGCCTGTTTAGGAAAGAACCTAATCGGTAAATCAATAGAATTCGTTGCTCTTCGATAACCACAACAGGGTCCTTGGATAATTGATGAGTTATTAAAACAACTCACGATATTTGATGCCATGCGTGACATGCATGACTATGCTGATGAGGTTATGGGTGCGACGATGGTGCCTTTTGTCGGTGCGTGTTTTGGTAAGGCGTGTTTGTTTGGTGCGGGATATCTAGGCGTTAATTCTTTGTTGTCTGATCAAAACAACAATCATCAAGGTCGCGATGCCTTAATTATGCTCGGTCTAGCTGCCGCTTCATTGACAATCGCGTTCGCATCGTTTGTTAAATCTGCAATTAGCTTGATTGGGCGACAAATCAGCACATGCGTCAATGGTTGGAAGCCTCAGGATGAAGTGCGCTTTTTGGATGGTGATTCTGTTGAAGCACAGGCTGCTTGGGCATTATTCGATAATAGCGAAAACTTCATCAGAGGGTTGATTAATCACCCTTAACACCCACCCAATCAATCCAGGTTCCACTGCTTAGGTAATACAGCCCGCAGTGGATAGGGGTTGATGTTTGATTAGCTAAAAGCTGCGCATACTCATTGACTTGTTGTTTGTGTTGGCTTTGCGTTTTATTATCGTCACGGCCTGTTTTAAAATCAATAATCCACCGAATACCGTTCTCGATAAATGTTCTATCAATGATGCGTGTCACGACTTCGCCATCATGTCGTGTTAACAGTGCGTATTCGTTTTTTTCCTCATCATGGGCCTTAATTATCCAACGGCCTTTAGGATCATCAAACACGTTGTTTATTTGTTTTTTTAGCATCTCAAGTGCGATGTGTCGCTCATGGTTATTAAACCCCAATGTTTTTAAGGCGTGATCGGGTAATTCCCAGGGTATGCTATGCATGTCATGAGGGTGATTATCACAAATCCACTGAAGTAATTCGTGCGCCACGATGCCGATGAGCCTTGGGCTATGATTCATGTTGATGGTTAAGTTGGATGTGAAATCATGATCTGTGATGTCGGGTGGGTTTTGATAGAAATGAAGGGGGAGATGATAAAGTATTGGATAATAAAGTGTTGGATAGTCATCGCCGGTCTCAGTCGGAATTTCACTGTCGGTAACCACCTCTTCAAAGTCTTGATTTTTTAACAAGCTCCGAAAGCTTCCTTGTCGTGCTGATTCATTGGGGTCTAGTAGGTAAAGCCGTTTTTTTGCGCGTGTAAGGGCCACGTACAAAAGACGTTGTTTTTCATAATCGTTTTTTTGAGAATCTAGCGTGCCCAGATAATCATATAACGCGCAGTGCTCATGATGTGCGGCTTTTATGGGTGATAGTAATAATAAGTTACCCTGCTGCATAGGCAGTTTTAGCCAACGAAGCAAGGTTTTATCTTGTTTTGAGGATGCGCTGCCAAGTCCTGGCAGGATGACTGAATCGAATTCGAGACCTTTGGATTTATGAATGGTCATGATTTGTAGTCTAGAGGGGATTGTTTTTTTTGA
>JAJZSG010000020.1 GCA_021849905.1 Pseudomonadota bacterium | reverse complement strand
ACTTGCACGCGCCACTCATAAATTGGGTATTCAAAGTGACGTATTGGCTTTAAGTGATAATCCATCTTCACAAACGCTAACTATCGATGGGCATACCGTTCATCAAGTTAAAAAAAATATTCAAATCGCGTCCACAGGCTTTTCGTTATCTGCTTTTGCAAAATTTGCATCGTTAGCTAAAACTGCCGACCTGATTCACTATAATTTCCCTTGGCCATTTATGGATATTGTGCATTTTGCAACCCAAGTAAAAAAACCCACAGTCGTGACTTACCATTCAGATATCGTCAAACAACAAACACTACTTAAATTTTACAAGCCGTTACAAAAACAATTTTTAACACGAGCGAATCGCATCATTGCAACATCGCCTAATTATTTGGAAACAAGTCCCGTATTAAAAGCTTATCGTCATAAAACCAGCGTCATTCCAATCGGACTTGATAAATCAATCTATCCAACCCCTTCAGCTGAAAAACTAAACCGATGGCAAAACGCCCTTCCTGCTCGTTTTTTTCTCTTTATTGGCGTATTTCGTTATTATAAAGGGTTACATATTCTTCTTGATGCACTAAAAAAAACAGATTATCCAACCGTGATTATTGGCTCAGGCCCTATGGAAGAGGAGCTTAAAAAACAAGCGAGCCATCTAAAATTACAAAATATCTATTTTTTGGGTACCCTGGCTGATGAAGATAAAGTCGCTTTGTTACAATTATGTTTTGCGCTGGTTTTTCCATCTCATTTGCGCTCTGAAGCTTTTGGCATATCACTCCTCGAAGGTGCGATGTATGGCAAGCCGATGATCTCCTGTGAAATCGGTACAGGTACCAGCTTTATTAACATAAACGGTGAAACAGGGCTGGTGATTGAATCAAATAATACAGCAGCACTTGAACACGCCATGCAAACCCTTTGGAACGAAGAAACGCTAGCAAAAAAAATGGGAGAATTAGCCGAAAAACGCTACTGGGAATTGTTTACTGCCGACCACATGGCAAAACAGTATAGTGTGCTTTATAAACAAGTGATTGATAGTGCGAATAGTTACCTTTGATGAGTCATTCAAGGAATAGAAATAATTTCTTAAAAGTTCTTAAACTAATTAAGAACTTTTAAGAACCCCGATACCTCAGTATTTGGTTGACAATTTTTGATATCCTGATGAATCTAGGGTAAAATCATTTGTGCGCAAAATTTAAACTATACTCGTCTTTGCAAGCGTTAGCGAAGCAATCCAGAGCAATTTACAATTGAAAATCCGAACTGGATCAACTGCTTCGCTAACGCTCGTAAAGACGGAATTTTATATTAATTGACATTTATTTTATCACTCATAATCTCACCCTGCGGATGAATCATATTGATGCATTTCCCATTTTAACTTATGATAGGAATCGAAAAACACCTCAATCAAACAAGGTTTGTTGATCTAGATGAAAGCAATGTTACTTGCCGCATGGCACTACCGATTTTTTATCCTCTCCTCGATAAAAACCGAATTTCAAACTCGATTTATACGTAGTCGGTTAGGGGGCCTCTGGATGGTATTAAATCCTCTGGCACAAGTGATTATCTTTGCCTTTGTCTTATCCGCCGTGATGTCTGCCAAACTACCAGGAATTGACAACCGATTTGCTTATTCCATCTACTTAATGGCAGGCACTCTAGGCTGGTCACTATTCGCTGAAATTGTGAATCGAAGTGTTACTTTGTTTATCGACAATGGTAACATCTTAAAAAAATTAGCCTTTCCCAAAATAGCCCTACCCCTGATTATCACAGGCAGTGCGCTCGTGAATAATGTCCTGCTTTTTATTGCTATAATCGTTATTTTTGGAATACTAGGACATTTCCCAGGAATTACTATCCTATATTTACCTCTACTTATGACAATTACCATAGGCCTAGCCCTGGGATTGGGTTTAATGTTAGGCGTATTTAATGTTTTTATGCGAGATATAGGACAAATTGTACCCATTGCCATGCAGTTTTTATTTTGGTTTACACCGGTTGTTTACATGTCGAATATTATTCCAGAACAATACCGAGGTTTATTAGTATTCAATCCCCTTATTTCCATTATTACAGCCTATCAAAATATTTTGCTTTATAATCAAGCACCAGATTGGACTAAACTGTCTGGAATCATAATCTTAGCGCTTATTCTACTTATGTTATCGCTTGTGGTTTTACGAAAAGGAAGCCCCGAAATGGTTGACCAATTATGAGTGGCGAACTGATTGTAAACCAGTTGGGGAAATCTTATCGAGTGTGGGGTAGCAATTTTAGGCGCTTTGCTTCTTGGTTTATACCTTCAATAAAACCGATTGAAGAACACTGGGTCCTTAAGGATATTAATTTTACAATTAAACCGGGAGAAACGGTTGGTGTATTGGGTCAAAATGGCGCAGGAAAAAGTACATTGCTAAAGCTCATTACTGGAACCATACAGCCTAGCACTGGACATGTGCAACGCATTGGCAAAATCGCCGCGATATTAGAGTTAGGCATGGGATTTAGTCCTGACTTAACGGGCAGACAAAATGCTTATCATTCTGCGGGACTCATGGGTTATAGCAAACAAGATATTGATAAGGCCATGTCTGAAATAGAAGCATTTGCCGAAATCGGTGACTATTTTGATGAGCCCACACGGACTTACTCCAGTGGAATGCAAATGCGCGTTGCGTTTAGTGTGGCGACTGCTTTCAAACCCGATCTTTTAATTGTTGATGAAGCACTCTCTGTGGGTGATAGCTATTTTCAACATAAAAGCTTCGATAAAATGCGTCAATTTCGAAATGATGGTGTATCAATTATGTTAGTGACGCATAGCATGGCAGATATATTGGCCATATGTGACCGGGCAATTTTACTAGACAAGGGACAAGCAGTTAAAGACGGACTACCTGATGAAGTCGTTGATTATTACAATGCCCTTATCGCCCAAAAAGAAAACACCATACCAAATATACAACAACACCGAAACATTCAGGGTTGGGTGACTACAAAAAGTGGCACAGGTGAAGCTAGCGTGAAATATATACGGCTTATTGATTTAAATAGCAATAGTGATATTGTAGTTGCTCAAGTTGGGCAACCTTTAGAGTTAAAACTAAAAGTATCGATTAATGCAGACATTCCTCAATTGATACTTGGTTACCTAATTCGTGATAAACAGGGACATATTATTTGGGGAAGCAATACTTGGCATACTAACCAAACTCAAAAAAACCTCAAATCAGGAGAAATTATTACATTCAATTTACCCTTCACATGCACATTAGGTCCTGGTTCTTACTCGATATCGTCTGCATTGAGTAGCTCCGAAACACATTTAACGAATAATTATGAATGGACAGACAACCTTTTTATATTTGACGTTATCAACGTTGATCGAAAACATTTTATTGGAAGTAATTATCTTAATGCAGAATTTTCCATTTCTAGACAAATAGAAGGATATGGTTGATGGTTGCCTTGTTTTATAAAACGCTCGAAGATAAATTTCGTGGCTCTCGAGATCTGATTAAATCTCGTTTG
This sequence comes from Pseudomonadota bacterium, assembly GCA_021849905.1. Classification (GTDB taxonomy): domain Bacteria; phylum Pseudomonadota; class Gammaproteobacteria; order Legionellales; family Legionellaceae; genus DDPF01. The sequence continues at coordinate 17,320 of JAJZSG010000020.1, read as the reverse complement.
CAAATATACAAAGCCTTTATCGAGCCAATTAAAGCCATCTATCCCAAAGCTCAAATTCTTGATTTAGGATGTGGTCGCGGAGAATGGCTAGAATATGTCACTGAACTAGGATTTTTGGCTGAAGGCGTGGACCTCGATGAGAACATGCTAGAAGAAGGAAAAAAACTCGGCTTTAATGTCCATATTGATAACGCTATTTCTTTTCTAAAAAAATTACCCAATGAAAGTTATGCTGTTATTTCAGCATTCCATTTTGTTGAACATATTACCTTTGATGATCTTCAAACACTTGTTGAACAATCGCTACGTGTGCTTCAACCTGGTGGTTTGTTGCTAATGGAAACACCAAATCCTGAAAATATTATTGTGGGCACATTAGAATTTTATATTGATCCAACACATGAAAAACCTATCCCACCCAATTTACTAGCCTTTTTACCTGAGTATTATGGTTTTCTAAAAACTAAAATTTTACGCTTACAAGAAGCAAAAAATTTAGCTCATAGTCAAAATATAAGTTTAACCGATGTACTTTGCAATGTAAGCCCTGACTATGCTGTTATAGCTCAAAAAAAACATCTCCTGGAAAAAAGCAATGATATTTTATCAATACTTCAGATTAATGAAGCATTCGAAATAGAATATGGAATTACGCTTACGCAGTTAATGATGAAATATGACGAACAAAATTTAACGAGACAAAAATGTCTGGAATTAGATTTGGCGGAATTAAAAGAACAAATCGATAATTTAAAAAACAAATGTGGAGCTAATCACGAACTTGAAAGTATTTATAAAAGTTTTTCGTGGAAAATTACAAGGCCTCTTCGCAAAATCAAATCTCTTTGCCGACACTTATTGTTTTTAATAGACGAATTAACCTTAAATAAAAAAAAACACCGCTTATCGCCTAGTAAAACGAAAAGTAATATAGAACCATCAAAAAATTATATTTCATTCCGTACTATGAAAATTTATGATGCTATACACAAAGCGCAAATAAAAAGGAGAAACTAATGCGTCTTGTTATAGACATGCAAGGAGCGCAAGGCGATAGTCAGTTTAGAGGCATAGGACGATACGCACTATCTTTAACACAAGCAATTATTCGTAACCAAGGCTCACATGAAATTCTTCTTGCTATAAACGGCGTATTTTCTGAAACAATAGAGCCCATACGCGCGACCTTCGATAAGCTTTTACCCCAAGAAAACATACGCGTATGGCAAGGTCAAACACCCACACACCACTTAAATTCTACCAATCAATGGCGTCGCCATGCTTCCGAGCTTATTTATGAGGCATTTTTAGCAAGTTTACATCCAGATGTTGTGCTAGTTTGTAGTGTGTTCGAAGGTTACGGCGATGATGTTGTCACAAGTATTGGTAAATTAAGCCAGACCATCCCTACCGCCGTGATTATGTACGATCTAATTCCTCTCATTAACAAAGACATCTACCTCAGTCATCGAATTGCAGAGTCTTGGTATCAAGAAAAGTTAGACCATTTACGTCGTGCCAATATACTTCTTGCCATTTCGGAGTCATCAAGGTTGGAAGCAATTCATTATCTTGGATTTCCAAGCGATGCTTGCATAAACATTTCTGCCGCCGTTGAACAACAATTTAAGCCAAAAGAAATAACACCTGATCGAGAAGAGGATATTCGTAAACGATATGGATTAAAACGCCAATTTCTTATGTATACTAGTGGTGGAACTGACCCTAGAAAAAATATTGAGGGACTAATCCGCGCTTACTCTAAAATGGATGAACAGATACGCTTTTCTCATCAACTGGCGATTGTTTGTAACATTGAAGCATCTAAACGTGAAGCTTTAATCAACTTGGCAAATGAAAATGGATTGCAATCCGATGAGGTCATTTTAACTGGTTTTATATCAGAAAATGACTTGATTACACTATACAATCTATGCAAAGCATTTGTTTTTCCTTCATGGCACGAAGGTTTTGGATTGCCTGCATTAGAGGCAATGTCATGCGGGCGGGCAGTGATTGCAGCAAACAAATCATCTCTGCCCGAAGTGTTAGGAAGAATAGAAGCACTATTTGACCCATTAGATGTAATGTCAATAAAAACAAAAATTGAACAGATTTTAACAGATGATGTATTTAGAGAAAACTTAGAAAAACATAGTTTAAAACAGGCAACTCAATTTTCCTGGGATATCACGGCTAAAGCTGCCCTTTCAGGAATAGAAATTCTCCATAATAAAAATAATCATGAAAAATATCCTAAGTTAGCATATCGCCCAAAATTAGCCTTTGTATCTCCTTTACCGCCAGAACGCAGTGGAATTAGTGATTACAGTGCAACTTTGTTACCGGAACTTTCCCGCCATTACGATATTGAAATCATTTCTGCACAAAACGTGATTTGCGATGCATGGATTACAAGTAACTGCCCCATACGAACAATTGAATGGTTTAAAAACAACACCGACAAATATAAACGTGTACTCTATCATTTTGGTAACTCACCACTTCATCAACACATGTTTGACTTGTTAGATAATATTCCAGGTACCGTTGTATTGCATGATTTTTATTTATCCAGTGTTATATCTTATATGGACAAAACAGGTTACACAACCAACCTATGGGCACAAACACTTTATAAAAACCACGGTTATCATATATTAAAAAAACGATATGAATCTTTTCATGCCACTAATGTCGTTACTCGATATCCATGCAATCTTAATATACTTAATAATGCACAGGGTATTATTGTGCATTCGGAGCATTCTATACGACTAGCGGAGACATGGTATAATAAGAATACATCCAGTCAATGGAGTATAATTCCTCTGCTGCGCGCGCCTAGAAGAAAAATTGATAAAAATACGGCCCGTAATCTAGTTAAGCTAAACCAAAACGACTTTGTTATATGCAGCTTTGGGTTTTTAGATCAAACCAAATTGAATGACCGGATCATTAAAGCCTGGCTAGCATCTGCTCTTTCAAAATTTCCTGAATGTATTTTAATTTTCGTCGGTGAAAATCACGGTGGTAATTATGGAAAAGAACTGCTTTCAATCATAGATAAACATCGTGTGACTGATCGTATTCTGATAACCGGTTGGACTGATGAACAAACTTTTCATCATTATCTTGCAGCAGCTGATATGGCTATACAATTAAGAACTCAATCACGTGGAGAAACATCAGCTGCTGTTCTAGATTGTATGAATTATGGGTTACCGACTATTGTTAATGCAAACGGCAGCATGGCTGACTTAAGAAACGATGCTGTTTGGAAACTTCGCGATGACTTCAATGAGGCAGATTTAATTGAAGCACTAGAAACACTATGGGAAAATTCATTGATGCGAGAAAGACTCGGGGTTAATGCTAGTCACATCATTAAAACACAGCATGATCCACGGTATTGCGCTGACCTGTATATGCAAGCTATTGAGAAAAACCATCATAGAAGTTTGAAGGATATTCCTGCTTTAACGGAAGCCTTAAGCCATATTGAATCCCCGCCCAATGATTCGACCGAGTGGCAAAAACTCGCTGAGGACATTGCTTTTTCTATCAATCCTCGTATCATCAAGCAACAATTATTAGTCGATATTTCAGCGATTGTTCGATGTGATCTAAAAACAGGAATAGAGCGCGTAGTAAGAAACATTCTACAAGAATTACTTGAGCATCCACCTGAAGGATTTCATGTTGAGCCCGTGTATGCTTCAACCGAGGAAGGTTATCGTTATGCGAGACAGTTTACACTTAAATTTTTAGGCTGTCCTGATGATCTGATTTTACCCGATGATCCTATTGATTTTCAAGCTGGAGATATATTTTTAGGGCTTGATTTACAACAATATATCGTTGCTGCCCAACGGCACAGATATAAAAAATTTCGTGAACAGGGAGTGCTGGTCAAATTTATTGTTTATGACTTGCTTCCTATCATTTATCCCCATTTTTTTCCTACATCAACTGATAAAGCGCATCAAAATTGGTTAAATGTGATAACAGAAAGCGATGGAGCCATCTGTATTTCCAAGTCAGTCGCAGACGAATTAACAGACTGGGTTAATCATTATACTCAACCTCGTCAACGGCCTTTTACAGTGAGCTGGTTTCACTTAGGCGCTGATATTGATACGTCATCGTCATCAAAAGGCCTGTCAGACGATATTGAACCCGTTTTAAATCTTGTACAAAAACGGTTAACGTTCTTAATGGTTGGAACGATTGAGCCGCGTAAAGGACATTCTCAAACACTACACGCCTTCAAAAAATTATGGTCAGAAGGCATAGATATCAATTTAGTTATTGTTGGAAAAGAAGGTTGGATGACACATGATCTTATCAATCAGCTCAACCATGATTCAGAACGAGGCAATCGTTTATTTTGGTTTGAGAATATTAGCGATGAATATCTGAAAAAAATTTACGCCTTAAGCGTTTGTCTTATTGCTGCAAGTCTTGGAGAAGGGTTTGGGTTGCCTTTGATTGAAGCAGCTCAACTTGGTTTACCAATTATTGCTCGGGATATTCCTGTATTCAAAGAAGTGGCTGGACAACACGCGTTATATTTCAATGGTAAAAAACCAGATGATATCGCTAACATAATCAAAAGCTGGCTAAAGCTATATCAAGAAAATGCTCATCCCAAACCCAACGGAATACCGTGGGTAAGCTGGAGAGATAGTAGCCATGAGCTTAAAAAACAACTTTTGGATTTATAACTGTGGTCGAACAAAAAAATATTATTTGCCAGACATTGTTAATCCTAACTTTGTGTACAGTTTCTTTGGGATGGTTAATACAATTCTCATTTCACCAAACTTGGCTATGTATTTTTGGACAGATTCCTTGGCATAAAGGGTTTTATCTTTCCTGTTTAATGGCATCACTTCCCTTGCTTTATAGCCTATCCCTGTTGCTCAAAGGGGATTGTTTTCCAGTGATTGATCTGGATTATCAAGATGGTTTGATAAGCATAATTCTGGTTTTTTTTGGCGTGTTATTTTGGTATTTTTTCTCTATGGATGCAGCACATTACCCCGTGCATACCTACGGTGATGAAGCCTTTCATTCAAATCGAGTCGAAATCATGGCCACCGATCTTCGTGCTTGGTTTAATTATTTTTTCCATCTTAAACCCGCTCCTTCTTTTCGAGCTGAATACATGATGTATCCGTCTTTGGCGTATGTTCCTGTTACCTTATGGACCTTTATTCTCGGTCATCCAGAATCCATTATCTATCAACGCATGTTTCTTGTTATTAATTATTTGGCAATTATTTTAACAACCTACTTGCTCGCTCGGCTAATCATCAAATCAAAACCAATGAGTACACTCATTGCACTCATACCCATGACCTCAACCTTGCTCATTGCTTATACGATGAGTTTTTATATTGAAATGCAATATGTCAGTGTATTGATGTTAAGTTTTTGGTTATTAACGTTGGGCATTGAAAAACATTCAGAAAATATCGTTATAACGGCCGTATTTGTTGCATCACTAGCACCGATTATCCGAGAATCAGCAATTACAGGAACATTAGGTATTGTCTTCACATCAGCACTTTGGCGTTATTTTACTGTTAGTACGGATCAAAAATTCATTACTCGATTTGTTATATTAACAAGGTATTTTATTGCAGGACTTCTTCCTTTTTTCATGTATTATGTTGCAAAATCAAACTATACGGATTGGGATAAAACAAGAACCTCACTTTCGTTTATTATCCATCAAGATTATTTATCTTTGTTAAAATATGCTTTTGTATATTTAGGTCCCACAGCTATTTTTTCCTTTATATATTTGATACTTCAGCCCAAAATAGCAAAACCATATTGGTATTTATTTTTAGCCGCTATTATAGGGATTATTAGCTCAATAGCTATTCAAGCCATTTTTCTACCAGGATATATGCCATGGACACGAAATTATTTGTTTGCTTATGCACAATTTATGGTTTTAATCATTTTGTGTTTTAACTCCCTTTGGCTGTCAAACAATAAAACCAAAAACACTGCAATCGTTCTCGTCTTAATAACCGTAATCGTCAACATAACTTTAACAATTCGTTGTTTATACAATAACGCCTTATTTCATGAGTCAGAAGTTGTTTTCAATTTGGAACCCATCTCTCGCTATATAACAAGTCATCCTGATAAATTTAAAAATCAAACCCTTTATCTTTATTGGCCTGATCATTTTCCAACATTCCCTGAAAAGCTCTTACCCAGTTTTGTAGTTCTTAAAACCTTAACATCACCAAAACCAGAACCTTTGTTTCTGTCGTTTAATGCCATTAATTCAACCTTACCCGATAAAGTAAACTATCTGCTTTTTTATTATTTAAAAAATGAATCATTACCACAAGCATTCAATAGCATTCCCAACGTTCAACAACCTAAAGCAGATGAACTAAACTCTTACACGCTTTTAGTTAACTCTGTTGATCCTTGGTCTCAAGGTAGAAATGGCGTGATACTCTTGGAAAGAAAAAATAACTATCGACCTCAGTAAGGCCTTTAAACTATGCAAATAATCATACCCATGTCAGGTTTCGGTGAGCGATTTTTTAGGGCAGGCTATCAAATACCAAAAGCCTTAATCGAATTGGATGGCAAACCCATCATCGCTCACGTGATTGATATGTTCCCTGGCGAACATGATTTTTTGTTCATTTGCAATAATGAGCACCTTCAGAATATAACATATCGTATGGAAGAAATATTACATGAATACTGCCCTACTGGCAAAATCATTGGTATCCCACCTCATAAATTAGGGCCTGTTCATGCCGTCTTACAAGTACATCATTTAATCGATATGGAACGTCCCGCTCTGATTAACTATTGTGATTTTACTTGCTACTGGGATTGGAATGATTTCAAGAATTTTGTTGTGACAACTCGATGCCAAGGTGCAATACCCGCTTATAAAGGCTTTCATCCTCATTCCTTAGGCAATACGAATTATGCTTATATGCAAGAGCAAGGCGGTTGGGTTTCTGATATTCAAGAAAAACAACCTTACACTAACGTTAGAATGAATGAATATGCGTCCAGTGGAAGCTATTATTTTGCTTCAGGAAAACTCATGATTGACGCTTTACGTTCAACAATTCAAAAAGCATTGTTAGTGGGCGGAGAATACTACGTTAGCCTTGCTTACAAAGCATTATTAGAAAAAAAACAACCTGTTGCAGTCTATCCGTTACAACACTTTATGCAGTGGGGAACGCCTGATGATGTAGCAGAATATAATAATTGGTCGTCTATTTTCAAACGTCTCATTCAACCCAAAGCACAAAAAAAACTATCCCAGCAAGCCGTGATTATCCCCATGGCAGGCTTAGGCTCGCGTTTTGTACAAGAAGGCTATACAACCACAAAACCATTAATCCCTGTTTCAGGTAAACCCATGGTCATGCAGGCAACAGATGATCTTCCTCATGCGTCAAATTATGTTTTTGTATTACGTCAAGATATGCCAGGCTTTGAAACCATTTCACAAGGTCTTCAACAAAGCTATCCAAGCGTGAATATTGCGTCTATAGAAAACGCCACCGAAGGTCAAGCTTGCACCGCTCTGATTGGACTTAATGCATTAAAAATACACGGTAACAAAGAAGAAATGCATATACCATCCATTAGCAGCCTTATTACATTTGGTGCCTGCGACAACGGCGTGCTTTACGATGATGCGGCTTTTCAAAAGTTGGTCAACAATCTCGATATCGATGTCATTGTTTGGGGCGTTCGTCATCATGCTCATGCAAAACGCCATCCTCAGATGTATGGTTGGATTGATGAAAAAGAGGGCGTTATTAGCTGTGTTTCCGTCAAAAAACCGCTTCGTGACCCGGCAATTGATCCCATTATCATAGGAACGTTTACCTTCCGCCGAGCCAATGATTTTCGTCTTGTGGTTGACCGTTTAATGACAAGAAATGGTCGAATCAATAATGAATTTTATCTTGACTCGTGTATCAACGATGCAATTGACCTGGGGCTGCGTTGCCATCTGTTTGAAGTGGACCATTTATTATCGTGGGGCACACCAAACGATTTGCGTACATTTGAATACTGGCAATCATGTTTTCATAAATGGGCCTCACACCCATACAGGCTTGAATTAGACAGTCGAGTTCCTAAGGATAAACAAGCTGAATTAGATACATGTTATCAAGCCGATAGGCCCCAAAGACCGGTTAATTGTGTATGATAAAACGTGAAATCGTGATTTTTGTTATTGTAGGCTCTTTAACCGTACTTATTGACTTGCTAGTCTATCGCGGATTAGTCTTAAGCAAACTCGTTAATATCGACTGGGCAAAAGCGCTGGGTTTTTTAACGGGCACTCTATTTGCATACGTTGCAAATCGGTTCTGGACATTTAATCAAAAACAATATATTAAAGGTCAAATCAGTCGTTTTGTTATGCTTTATGTGACGACTTGCTTTGGTAATGTTATTGTAAACACAATGATGTTACGTTGTATGGGCGATAACTCAATAGCCATTTTTATCGCATTTTTATCAGCAACAGGTATGTCTGCTTGCCTTAATTTTATAGGCATGAAGTATGTTGTGTTTAATACAGCTCGATCGATACAGGAGTGTACATGAAACTTTCGCTGGTTATTCCTTGTTATAACGAAGCTAAAAATCTGCCTTTACTGATACAACGATGTAAACCACTTGTAGAGCGTCGCGACATAGAAGTTATTCTCGTTAATAATGGCTCTACAGATAATACCCTGGACGTGTTAAACGATGCATTATCTCAAAATAGCGGGTTTCGGGTTGTGCACGTTGAACAAAACCAAGGTTATGGATTTGGTGTTCTTAGCGGATTAAAAGCCGCACAGGGTGAAATCCTCGGATGGACACATGCTGACATGCAAACTGATCCACTCGATGCGCTAAAAGGGCTGAAATATTTTGAGCATTCGAAGATCACTAAACAATCTATTTTTGTAAAAGGCCGACGAGAAAGCAGGCCATGGAGTGATGTTCTTTTTACGCTAGGTATGAGTGTTTTCGAAACCATTTTGCTTGGCAAGCCATTATGGGATATCAATGCTCAACCAACACTATTCTCACGATCCTTTTTTGAGACATGGCAAGACCCACCTCATGATTTTTCACTCGACTTATATGCTTACTATCAAGCTCGTCTTCAACGATTAACCATACATCGATTTCCAGTTCATTTCGGCGAACGCGCTTATGGCGTATCACATTGGAATATCAATTGGGCGGCCAAACGTAAATTTATTGAGCGTACCATACGATTTAGTTTAGAGCTTAAAGGCTGGATTAAGTCATGAAGCTCATTGCTCACCGTCGTAATACAAGACAAGAGTTAGTCGCCACACCGACCCAATATGGTGTGGAGGTCGACGTTCGGAGTCACGGGAAAGAACTCATCATTCATCATGATGCGTTCACAGACGGGGAGTCTTTTATCACATGGATAAAACAATATCGACACGGCACGCTGATTTTAAACGTTAAAGAAGAAGGTTTAGAAGAACAACTCATATCAATCATGGCATCATATGGCATTACGGATTACTTTTTTCTCGATCAATCATTTCCTTTTATTGTCAAATGGGCCAAACAAGGAGAACGCCGATGTGCCATTCGTGTCTCAGAATTTGAGTCCATCAATACTGCGTTGACTCTTCAAGGTCAGGTTGATTGGATTTGGGTTGATTGCTTTACTCGCTTTCCCTTAACTCATGATGATGCACAAACATTACAAAATGCCGGATTTAAATTATGCCTCGTCTCGCCAGAGCTCCACACACGTGACGCGGAAATCGAAATTCCTGCATTGATCAATACACTCTCCACGCATCACATCAACGTGGATGCGGTGTGTACTAAACGCGTTGATTTATGGGAGAGACTTGTTTGTCTTTAAAATCGATTTGTTTTAATCCATTATTTTTAATTGGACTAGGCATTAAGTTACTTCTTATCAGTATTATTTTGCCAACCGCGGTCACCGAGTGGTATGTTCCTTTCCTTAATGCCAGTGTCAACCATATCGGCCTCGATCCCTGGGCCTTGTGGCTGAATCAAGAGGGAACACCCGAAGCCTTTCCTTATGGATATATGATGTGGTTTAGTTTTTTACCGATGATGTTCTTGTGCAAATGGACAGGAATAGGAACAGTTTACGGTTATAGCTTAACTCTTTTGATTGCTGATGTGGGATTACTGATCGTCTTAAGTAAAGGACTTCCACGCTGCTTACAACAATTACTAGCCATCTACTGGCTTTCACCTATTGTATTACTGGCAAGCTATGGTCTTGGTTTTAATGATTTAATACCCGTTTTTTTATTAACCTTATCGATGCTCTATATTCGTCAACTCAAATTATTCTATGCGGGTATTTTTTGTGTAGCCGCTATCTCTGCCAAATTAAGCATGGTCATTGCACTACCTTTCTTTATGATATATCTGATTCAAAATCGCCCTATTCGTCAATTAGCACCTGATTTTTTAAAAGGGTTGATTGGCGCCACGGTTATACTTGAAGGACCATTCTTGTTGTCCGATGCTGGATTACACATGTTGCTTAGTAATTCAGAAATGATCAAAGTATATCAATTCGTTTTAAACATTGGTGACGGTACGTTTATTTACATTTTACCGCTTACTTACCTCCTCATGCTTTATGGTGCCTGGCGAGTCAGACGAATGAACTTTGAGCTTTTTCGATCTATTCTTGGTATCGCGTTTCTTTTAGTACTCTTGCTCACACCAGCCTCTCCGGGTTGGTTCATTTGGATTATGCCACTCTTAGTTATTTACCAAATCAATAATGGCAAGATTGCTATAGCCCTTTGTGGCACATTTTCATTATTATACGTGCTCAATACCCTACTCTTAATACCTGAGGTTGTACTCAATATACATCCACCAGAGCACATTACATTACATCTACCTGACTCATTCAAAATTCATATTATCTCATTAATCAGTACCGCAATGACAGCAATCGGTATGATTTTAGCCATACGAATTTGGCGTGAAGAAATCCGGTTCAATGATTATTTTAGATTAAGTCGTAAGCCTTTTGTCATCGGCATTGCAGGTGACTCAGGCTCAGGTAAAGATACCTTCGCTGATGCACTGGAATTTTTATTTGGAAAACATTCTGTAGCCAGTTTATCAGGCGATGATTACCACTTATGGGATAGACACAAACCCATGTGGCAAGTCATGACACATTTAAATCCCATGGCAAATAACTTAGATGATTTTGCAACTGATCTGGTTACATTAACCGATGGTAAATCGATTGTTTCACGACATTATAACCATCAAACAGGAAAAATGAGCCGCCCTTTTAAAATTAAAAGCAATGACTTTATCATCGCTAGCGGACTTCATGCATTATATTTACCCATACTGCGAAGCTGCTACAATTTAAGCATTTACCTGGATATAGATGAGCGCTTAAGACGACATTTTAAATTTCATCGAGATGTGCTGCAGCGAGGTCACACTCTTGAACGAGTTATATTATCTCTTGATAAACGCGAACCAGATTCAGCCCGATTCATTCGACCACAAAAAGAACTGGCGGACATTATATTTTCTTTACAACCACTTCAACCACACAAATTAGCTATGAATAATGTGCCCGATGAGCATCAGCCTCGTTTAAAATTGTTGGTGCGATTCCGAAACAGACTGAATGAACAATCCCTTGCACGCATTTTAATTGGTGTTTGTGGATTACATGTTGATGTCTTGAATAACAATGGGTCGTCTGAAGTAGCGATGACCATTGAAGGAGAGATATCAACGGATGACATCCGACTCGCGGCAACCTTGCTGTGCCCTCGTATTATTGAATTTCTAGATATTGCACCAAAATGGCAAGGTGGTATGTTAGGCCTTATGCAATTGCTAACGTTAACTCATATTGATCAAGCGCTAATAAAGAGATTTGTATGCTAAAAAAAATGACAAAAACACCACTAACCCGTTTGCCTGATGCCATTTTATTTGACCTGGACAATACGCTATATTCTTATGATCAAGCACATGCTGAAGCACAAAATCATGTAAAAATGAAGATTGTTAATACGCTATCGATTGAACCAGCAGCATTTGACAAAGCCTACCAAGAAGCAAGACAACAAATCAAAGCACGACTTGATAAAACCGCATCATCTCACAGCCGTTTGCTCTATTTTCAGCGCATGCTTGAAATTATGGGTCTTGGTTCACAAGTATTATTGGCTCTTGATTTTGAACAAACGTATTGGCGAACCTTTTTAAGTAAAGCTACCTTATTTGATGATGTTAAGGACTTACTCGATGACATCCGTCTTCTTGGCATACCTACCGCGATTGTAACGGATTTAACAACGCAAATTCAGTTCAGAAAAATGGTTTATTTTGAATTGGATTATTATTTTGAATATATTGTAACCAGTGAAGAAGCTGGTTTTGATAAACCGAACGAGGTCATATTCAATCTCGCTCTCGACAAAATCAAACCAAAAGGGCAATCCATTTGGATGATAGGAGATAATCCGGTTAACGATATATTGGGATCTCGTGAAGCAATCAACGCCATCACGTTTCAAAAAATTCACGATGGAGTAAAAATTGGAATAGACACGTGCACACCCGATGTAGCCTTTCATCATTTTTCAGAGTTACGACGTTTATTGGTTCGATTAGAAATGAAAATTGATTCACAAATAAAGGAACCCGCTTAATGAAAGACATCATCAACCAGTTTTGTGCTGATATCGGTAAAGACCCAATGATGGTTCAAGGTGCTGGTGGAAATGTATCGTGGAAAGACGGCAACACTCTAATGATTAAAGCATCCGGGGCATGGCTTGCTGACGCGGAAGAAAAAACTATATTTTTACCTGTGGATTTAGCTCATCTTAAAGCAGGCCTGTCTCAGGGCGATTATTCAATCGCACCTCGTATCAAAACGAATACGTTAGCAAGAGCCTCTATCGAAACACTTTTCCATGCATTAATGCCTCATCAAATTGTTGTGCACCTTCATGCCATCGATATTCTGGCACATTTGGTTTTAGCTAATGCAGATCATGTCCTAAAACAATTAATTGGCGATCTCGCATCTTGGGTAATCATTGATTATTATAAACCAGGACCTGAACTTGCCATGGCTGTTCATAAAGCACTCTTAAATAAACCGGACACGAACATCCTGTTTTTAAAAAATCACGGTATAATAATTGGAGCCAACCACATTAATCAAATTCAAGACACGCTGAATGTACTTAGTCATCGGTTAACATGTTTCACCCAAAATATCATCCACGTATTTCCAAAAAATGTACTTGATCAGATTGACGAGTATTATTTTGACTCAGACCCTGAAGTTCACCAACTGGCAATCAATCCAGAACTATTTTCTCGTCTTGATTCAGACTGGGCGCTTTACCCTGATCATGTGGTTTTTTTGGGCGCGAAAGCATACACTTACGAAAACTTTGAGGCGTATCATAAAAACAAGTATCAGCAATATCTTTCAGCAGACCTGATATTTATTCGTGGAGCAGGCGTCTATACAAAGCCATCTTTCACCAAAGCACAGTCCGCTCAATTAAAGGCGTACTATCATGTCTTAATTCGTATCAAACAGAATGAAACAATAGCTCGCTTATCCAATCAAAATATTTGTGAATTAATAAACTGGGATGCTGAACACTATCGCATTGCTAAATGCATAAACTGAGAAAATAAATAAAAGACAAAAATTATCATTTAACGATAACAGGGCAGCTGCGTATTAATCACTTTATAAATTAAATTATAGGATAAATAAATTGGCCAAACATAATAAACATATAGTTATTTGTCTCATTTTTATAGTTTACACATTAGGAACATTTGGTTTTTACTATGAGCGAACGCTTCAGGGCAACATCAGTAATCACATACTACCAGCGGAGCTATTTGGCGTACCAAAAGCCTTAAAAGCACGAGGTATTGAACCGCTGTATCATGGTGCCGAAACAGGCTGGGATGGTCAATTTTATTATTATATGTCGAATGACCTTTTAGGGATAAAAGATACAGCTGCGCATATTGATTCACCGTCTTATCGATATCAACGTATAGGGCTATCGCTTTATAGCGCACTGATTGCCAAAATAACAGCGAGAGACTGGGTTTCTCCAAAGTTCTTCTTTCTAAATTATTTTTTTCTGATTCTTGTTGCCACATGGTTTGGTGCAAGACTATTTGATAAATTAACGTCACGTCCCGTGCTTATTTTGCTATGGTCGCTTTGCGTTGGGACACAAATCACACTGTTTAATGCATTACCCGATGCAGCAGCCGATGCGTTTTTAATTTTAGCATTAAGCGCATTATTTGAAAAAAAATATTTATTATCCCTTATCCCCTTTACTTTTTCTGCTTTATCACGAGAAATTTATGTTTTATTTCCATCTTTTATTTTTTTATTTTTCTTACTCGATTCGTTTAATAATCAATACAAACAAAATAGACCATGGTTTGAAATCATTCGTTTTATTATAAAAGGACAATCATACTATTTATTGCTTTTACCTGGATTAATCACCGTTGGTTGGCATATTTACGTCACACTTCATTTTGGCATGGCTCCGGGAAAACAAGCCTATGGGATTATCGAATCACCGCTGTTTGCCTGGTTTACCTATTTCAAATCGGGACTATATGGAAAACATCTATTAGTCGGTACACGATATCAGTCCTATTCTGAAGCGCTATCACTTCTATTTTTTCTTGCTATTATCTTGTGTTCTCTGGTGACGTCCCTTTATATACTGATTAAACGGTTTTCTTATGTTTCAATTGTTATAAGAGGATTGGCATTTACAACTATCATTCTTGTCATGCTTTACGCCTGTTTTGGTCCAGTCGTTATGATGCATTATTCAGGCTACTTAAAAGCATTAGGTGTGTTTTTCTTCCTACTGCCTGTGCTATCAAATGCTCAAACAGTCTCAAAAAAAATAAACCTCGCAGCACATATACTTTTAACTACCGCATTATTGTTCACATCATCATATAATGTTTTGTGTAAATTACGATTACAAAGCAATATGGACCAATACACAAAATTATCAAAGATTACAAAAAATGATCGAATTGAGTGCTTTAATGAATATAACGCGTCAGTTGATGTACAAAACATAGCATTTGAAACTATCAGTAGCGGGTTGAAAATATTTAACAAAAACTCAGATAAAATTATAATTCATTTGCTTCTTAAAAACACAGGGAAACATACGTTTGTTTCTACCCATAATTTTGGCAGTGTATTTATGTCTAGTCATTGGGTTGATGCTGACAACAAGGTTATTCAAGACGGGATCCGTTCGGCTATTCCAAATATGCTACAGCCTGGAGAGTCAACGTTAATCAACGTAGTGACATCCATTCCCCAAAAACGTGGAACATATTTCCTAAAATTAAGTCCTGTACAAGAGGGTTGCGCCTGGTTTTATAGAGCAAGCCCGCAGACATCGCTAAATCTGGCCATTTTGAAATCGGTGAATCACTAAGCTAAATTAATCCTACAGTTTAATACGCATAGTCAACAGAAGATGAATTTATTATGAAAATTGCAATAAATGCTGTTCCTCTACTCTCTCCTTTAACAGGAATAGGTCAATACACTTATCATCTAGCTAAGGGCCTACTGGAGAGGCGTGATATAGAGCTCGATTTTTTTTATGCCACAGGCTGGAGTAAAGAACTACGAACAAAGCCCGTTAAAAAAATGGCAACATTTAAATCATTGTTTAAAAGACTAATCCCTCGTGCTTATGTAACAAGTCGCTACCTTCAACAATCAAATTTTAATAATGGATTGAAAAATAAAAAAATAGACCTCTATCATGAACCTAATTTTTTACCTTTTAAATTCAAAGGCCCAACAATATTAACCGTGCATGACCTATCATGGATACGTTTCCCTGACATGCATCCAGCAGAGCGCGTTGACGCTATGAATCGGTATTTCGAAACCGGCTTACGTCGAGCGGATCTTATCATTACAGACTCTGAATTTGTAAAGCAAGAATTAATAGACGAATTTAATATAAGGCCTAATACCATTAAGGCTATCTCACTGGGTGTGGAACCATTATTTAAACCCCGTGACTCGCATGAAACACAGTCAATATTGACCCATCATCGCTTAATACACGGACAATATTTTATTTCAGTTGGCACACTTGAGCCAAGAAAAAATCTACAAACCACTTTGCGTGCCTATATGCAGTTATCACCATCTATTCGAAAACAATATCCACTAATCATCGTTGGAATGAATGGATGGCATACTTCAGAATTAGAGCAACAGATAAACCCCTTAATTCTTGCAGGCGAAATTCGTCAAATCGGCTATTTACCTCGAGAAGAATTAGCCATACTGATGTCTGCAGCCTTAACTTTAATTTTCCCATCCATTTACGAAGGATTTGGTCTGCCTCCATTAGAAGCCATGGCCTGCGGGGTACCCGTAATTGCATCTAACGGTTCGTCATTACCCGAAGTGGTTGGTGATACCGGCTTTTTAATTGCACCTCACGATGTGGAATCTCTTACAAACGCAATGGAAACTTTAATTGCAAAGCCAGGAATTCGTCAGACTTTGTCAGAAAAAGCACAAATAAGAAGCTTAAATTTTTCGTGGGAAAATTGCGTATCACAAACTATTGAAGCGTATCGTCAAGTCTACTCATAAGCTCCTCAGTTTTGACACCATCTCGTGCTTTCGACACTTGAACGGTGGTTCACTTGTGTTCGTCTTCTTAATCTATACCCGACACTTATGTGCCTTTTCTATAGCGCTCACGACCTCAACTTTTGATTAAAGCCGCCTACAGTGGTTTGTAACCTGCTCCTGCAAGCCGATTACGGAGGGTCTGCCTCCATCTTTTACGCCGCTTTCTGCGGCACACTGATGTCGCTTACCCACTTTTCATTAGGCCGATTAGCTGAAAAATTTTGCTGCAATAAATTAGGCGCAACGGGCAATTGATGATTGCTATTCGTGGTCGCTTTAAATTTTTTTGCAGCGCGTGCACGCCAACCATTTGAACGCATGATTTTTGCGACACGATGCCTGCCAACCGATGTACCCTCATTATTTAAGCGCTTAGTCATTCGGAGTGCACCAGATCGCGATTTTTCATCATCATGTGTATTTCGGCTCTAGTCGAACACCTATTTCGGAAACACTCGAACACTCAAAACGGTTTTGCCCGAACACCCATTACGGTTTTACTCGAACAGTGAT
>JAJZSG010000019.1:8410-21284 GCA_021849905.1 Pseudomonadota bacterium | reverse complement strand
GCGTTTGGCCCATTTTTTCAAATGCGTATAATTTTTTTTCAAACGGTTTGCAAACATCTGTGCAGCAGCAGATAAACGACCCGGTTCAAAAGGCCTGTACTGGTTTTCGGCATTAAGAGACAGGCAATATAATTTGCATTCTAAAGCCCCGTTATACACCGTATACGACTTCGCGGCTCGTAACCCCATCGCTTTGGCCAGCATCGGGTTTGAGGTTAGAATTGCCGCATACCAACCTTGATAATGCGTGTGAAGCCATAGACCCAATTGCTGATACAACGAAATTAATTGCGATGCATCGCTCATTCGCTCACCATAAGGTGGATTACTGATGATTAAACCGTGAGGTGCTTGAGGTCTACAGGCATCAACCGGCATGCAATCAAAGCGTACTAAATGCGAAACACCCGCGCGTTCCGCATTCGCTTGGGCCAGCTCAATCATTTGAGAATCACTATCTGTACCGTAAAATACGGTATCAATCGGTTTAACGGCTTTCAACGCATCGCCATGAATGCCATCCCACAGACATGCGTCATGCCCAATCCAATGCTGAAACGATTGATCCATACGAAGTAAACCTGGCGCAATATTAGCCGCCATCATCGCGGCTTCAACGACTAACGTACCCGAGCCACAAAAGGGATCGTGAAAGCCAGCGCCAGTTGCCATCATAGCTGGCCATTGGGCACGAATAAGCATGGCGGCTGCCACATTTTCTTTTAATGGGGCCACGCCTGCTTGGGTTCGATAACCACGCTGATGCAGGCTAAACCCGGTTAAATCCAAGCTTAGGGTAAGATGGTCATGTTTTAAGTAAGCATGAAGACGCACATCGGGACTCACACGTTCAATGACAGGCCGCGTGTCTTGCAATTGCCGAAAATAATCCACAATTGCGTCTTTAACCACTTGCGCACCGAACATAGTATTGTTTATTTCAGGCGTTGAACCATGGAATTCAATGCCTAATGATTTATCAGGAGAAAAGACCGTTTGCCATGGAAAATCATAACACAGCTGATATAGCGTCTTTTGATTTAACACAGCCCCACTCAATAAAATCAGCTGCACGCGATTCGCTAACCGCGACCACAAACAAAGACGATACAAAAGCGCTAAATCCGCCTCCCCATAAACACCCTGAGGGCTAACACGAGTCACGGACAAGCCTAAAACGCGGAGCTCCTCCTCAAGTAAATACTCGACTCCCCGAGGACAGCTAACAAACAAAGAAAACATCATGATAAATATGGCCTTAAAAAACGAAATAGCGCCTTAGCAGCGCCTGTGTGTTGTGCTTTGGATTGCTCATCAATGGCTTTTTTTATGAGCTGTCGAAGGGACTGCACATCAATAGACGGATAGGCGTTGATCAACGCCGTTAATGCATCTTTACCGCCATGAATCAAACGCTCGCGCCATTGCTCCACTTCATGAAACTTAGCTGTTTGTGCACTATTTTCATCTTGTAAGTGGCTATAGGCTTCAAGAATCGCTTCATAGTCGGCAGCACGCATGAGTTTACCGATTAACTGCGCCTGACGTTTAATGGCACCATGACTTTTTAATGCTTTGGCGTCTATGATGGCCTGCTTTAAGCCATCAGAAAGTGGCAAGCCATCAAGCTTATCAAGACTCAAGGCAACCAACTCAACGCCAACGCGTTGCAAGGCATCCGCCTCGCGTTTTTTTTGTGATTTACTTTTCAGTTCGTCCATACCCAAGCCAAATGCGATAAATTTGGACTAATTATACTCGGGTAATGGAATCATTGCATCCTGATTTCCCAAACGGCTTCGCATATAGCTTCGGCTGACGGCAAACAAATTATAAGTCACGATTAATAACAACAAGCTATGCAACCAAGTGATGGTCAAATGACTGAAAATAGACATGGCAAACGCAACCCCTACACAACCCGCCAAACTTAAGATTAATGTTTTTTTCAACGGAATTTTATCTTGCTGTAAAAACGCAAGCGTGGTTAGAGGCTGCTGCATAGCGCCCGCTGTGGTCATAATCGGAAAAGCCACCAACGGTGACAAGCCTAAAAGAAACAGTACAGCTTGAACCATCACGAACAAACCAATCCCCACAGACGTTAACATCCCACACACAATCATACCAAAAAAAGCAATGACTAATTTCCAAGCGTGCAAAGCAACCAAGTCACCGCCAATGGGAAACACATGCAACTGACGACAAAGCAACAACCCAATAATCAGTGCAAACGAAAAAATCATCGCCAATCGAATCGATTGCTTACTCAACCGACTCACCACACGCCCACCGATTACCCCACCAATACACGTCCCCACGACTAACGTCACCAGTGTTGTCATATCAACATCAATCAGCTGCATAAAAAACAACGATTCAATCATCCCCGGAATAACCTGCGCGCCATTATTTAATGCCGGTAATTCATCATCATGAAAGGTGCCTAATAATTTAGCCAAGGCAATGTTGACTGCAAAACTACCCATGCCTAACGTATCTGCAATAAACGCAATGATTCCGCTAACAATCAGCTTGCCATAATCCATTGCCGATAAGGACACGGCAGGCTGCTTTTTTAACTTGTAAAACATCATACCGACACAGAATACAGTCAAAAGCAATAAGATGATGATAATCAGGTTCATAGCCATGCGACATCCAAAATAGTTCAAATTTAGAGCAGTTTATCAGGGAATGTGTAGGAAAAGCAAGCGATTAAGATAAAAAAATGGGTCAATGAGCACCAGATGATGCGTCATTGACCCATTGAACATTACTTACTGAACATATAAGTAACCGCAGCAACCCCTGTGCCGATCACAGCCGATCCTGTGGCGGACGCCGCCGCATATTGGCCTGGCGTCATGTCTTTAAACCCAATGATGGCAGCCCCCAGTACACCTGATAAAGCAGCAAGGCCAGCACCAAAGGCTAATTGACCCAATTGATTTTTTTGTTTAGACTCATTGGTTGTATTTTGTTCTGATGATTTGCACGCAGCCAAACACATACGAACAGCAAAATAAGCCGCATACAACACAGCACCACCTACAGCGGCTGCTTGCACCGCTTCCGTGTTATTGTAATTGTAGCCTGTTGATTTTAATATCGCCGAGCCTGTCAACGCTGAAACAGCAGAGCCTGCCACGCCTATTCCAACGCCAAACAATCCCACACAGCACAGTACTGATGCTATTGCTGCTGGATTTTCATTGTCACTGGTTATTGCTAGCGCTCTCTCAGAAGAAGGTCTAACAGGAGCCGGTGCCTGAACAACGACTCTTGTCCCTTTTGGAAAAGTCAGATTAACTTTGTTGACCCCGACCTCAAGATCTGTGTCCGTTTGAAATTGTGTTGTTAACATAAATCACCTTGAAAAGTTAAGACAAGAATAATACAAAACGCTAAAACATGATTTTGCCTCAGCATGACGTGCCAACGTGTTCGATTGTAATCCATTTCAATCCACTAGGATATATGATTTTTTTAATAACCATGCGACGTCCCTGACGTTTTTTCTGAATATAATCGATTGCAGTACGCTGTTAGTGTCTCTGCAAAAGAACCGTTATATGGCTCTGGTGCCGCTAACGCAGGTCCAATTCTCTTTATCCAAAATACAACATTTTCATTCAGTGCGTTAGATGAGATTAATGCGCCTGACAGTTTGTTTACTATCTCATCAACAGTAGGTTTCCTTTTTTGAAAAAAATTAAAGGAGGACTTCGTTTCAGGATCAAAAGACAATAAATATTGGTTCATGTGTTGCTTAATGCCATCTTCATCATGCTGAACAATACAGGCAACCATATCCATCGCAATCACTTCTCCAAAAATGTCGAACAACTCCGTGGCCAAAACATTGATAATTTTATCCTGATAAGCGGTTAAATCTGCAACATCAAATAGTTCAACCATTTTTTTGACACTGTTTTTATCATCCAACGTATCCGGATGCTTATACAAAATAACCCGACATAAATCAGCTTTAAATGCCTTTGTAAAAGTTAAAAACTCCAAACTCCGCAATGCATCCTGAATATCAAAGTTGCTGTTTAAAAATTTATTTAGAAGATGAGTCTCTCTATCAACACTAAGATGCAACGCTTTGATTTGATATAAATTTAAATTTCCATCACTAAAGCAGGCAACAAATTGTTCATAACTGAACAAATCTAAGGCTATCTGGGTTGACGATTCGTTGACACTTAATCGATATATCGAACGCTCTAATTCTGTTTTTATTGTTTGATCATAAGCCCTAGACAACTGCGGTAAAAATGCGTCAAGAAACCGGTGACAAGGTTCCTCTAGACCCAAGTCCATTAACGTTTTATGTAAAAAAACAAATGATCCTAAATCCTCAAGAACAATATCCGGTATTTTTTTAAACATTTCATGAACAATGATGGTCTGTTGTGTCGGCGTTAAACAAGATAATACTTGATGAAAATCATAGGCTGTATCATGACCGTTTGATACTATCAAAGCTAGCTTATTGTTTAGCCTCTCCATCACCCGCTGTCTTTGTTCACTATCCAAGTACATTAAAACATCGGCCAAATCGGACATAGATTCAACCAACGTTGGAAGGTCTTGCTCCATATTTTGAAAAACCTCGGCAATAACTGATTTATCAAGGTATCGAAATGCCACTCTCATGTCATATGCCGTCTGAATCATGGGGATCAAATGGGGCGACATGGAATTGGATATCCATGTTTTGATATTATTCTGTTTATCAATCGCACTGAAGGGTAGAACGGCACTTAATACCTGCTCCAACTGCAAAGGCGTCTTAATCAAACGCTGCAACTGAGATGAATTAATCAAATTAAAAATTAACCCACAATTATCATGATCAAATTTTTCTAAAAAGATAATTAAATCATGGACTGTTTCTAACTGCTCGATAACATCCGCTTTAAATTGGACCCAATACGCATCTATTTTATCTGGCGTTAAGCCAAACTCTTCCGCGTGCATTAACAGTTGCTCCGGCGAAAGCATACGATTGCGCTCTAGGTAAAAAGTACTATCGTATATGTTTTTATAAAACTGGGATGAGGGGTGACATGGCTTAAAGGTCTTTTCATTATGCTTTTTATGATATAAATTATCGTTAAACAGGATAAATTGATTATCTAACCTGACAAACCTATCGATTAAATACATTTTTGACCTTTTTTTTCTGTATTCTGATAGACGCGAATTATCAAACGATTTTAAACGCCCTTCATACTGGTATCGTAAATAACTATTAGAAAAACCAACAGACTGAGACTCTAAACGATTTTTTTCAAGCAAGGGCTTAATCCGCTCAACCGTTGTTAAAAGGGTTTGATTATCCAGTGAATCAGCCAATAAAAGTTGCTTGACCTCACGCCTCACTAAATCAAGCCTATCTGTTTTTTCACGAACAATTTGCGTTAACTGATTATTTTTAACGATTTTAGGCCGAATATCGTTGATATACTGTTGTCCATCCATGAAAACCATATGCGTAGCCTGATATTGAGCTCTTTTTTCATAAACAAGCTCCGCTAACGCCGCAGCCGTGAAATTAAATGTTTCGCCACCGTTAGGATCAAAAAAAGAAAATTGATCCTTGCCTGTTTTTTTAATCACCATCACATGGCCGTTCAGACAAAACCATTGTCGGGTAATTGCCATAAACTTTGTATAATGATTGTCGGGTAACGTACTAAATTTTTCAATCAAAAGAGACACCTCTTTTTTTTGATTAAACGCGATAGTCTCTTCACGGGTAAACAAATTGTTTGGATAAATATCAAAACAGTAGGCTAATATCTGATAAAAAATATAAAAATCCATACAATGCGTTTGAGCAAATTGGTTTAAGAAATGAAGTGAAATCATGTCATGATAAACGCCATTGGGCTTTGGCGTGTCGAGCTGTATCCTGTGTTTCGGATAGTTACTAATTTTTTCCTCAACAAGACTTTCGATAACCGTATCGTATTGACCCATTAGGTCATTCGCAATAACTGAATTCACAACAATTTCACACAACCCCCGAAATCGTTTATTCAACGCGTTCAATTTACTAAAAGATTTCAAATCATCGCTATAACAAAGCTCACTTTGTTCGAATTTAGCCTTTAATGATTTTAATGAATAAAAATCAACAACCACATTTACCACTTGGTAATCAACATCATTCATTAGAGCGTGCTGCAATTGAAGCTCGAGCTCTTTTTCATTGAGCATTGATAATCCTTCTATGTTTTTAAAAACATACTATGAATTATTATTAGACATAAATAGCATTAAATCAATCTTTGTTAAAAACCAATGCCCACAATTTAAACTGGCTCTACCGGAATTAGAGTCATTTTCAAACCGCTTTTGATTTATAAAATCCTTTTTTATTAATCAAAAATACACAGTATAATGATTAATAAATAACGAAGTTATTCATCGTGAAATGGAACTGGCAGCTTGAAGATTGACCAAGATTTACTTTGGATGACGATAAATTGATGGCATTCGAACGATCATTTATCAAAGGTGCGGGGGTTATTATCGGCTCATCACACCATATTTCCAAAGAAGGTAATCAACGTTTATTAATTGAACTGATGTGTACGGATGCCTTGGATAGCTCTGAAATCGAAGGAGAGCATTTAAATCGCGATAGCGTGCAATCGTCTATTCAAAACGAGCTAGGATTAGCTACTGAAACACCCAAAGCCAGTTTGGCAGAGCGCGGAATAGCCAAAATGATGGCCAATTTATATCAAAACACCCCAAATCCATTAAGAACTCGTCTCCAGATCAATACGCCAATTAATCCACAACACATGATTGGATTGGGCTGTGGGCGTTGACAAATATTGATTCATATACCCTACACCGAGATAGGTTTTTTGAGACATACGTTGCTCAACGCCTAAATAAGCACGATTTTGATCCAGATGGTCTGTTGTTATCCAATTGGGTTTGTTCATACTAACGAAAATCTCATCGCTCATTACAATCGACAAATTGTTGCTTAAGGGCTTATTCAGAAGTACACGTTGGCGAAGGCGATAGGCCCAATCAGGGAAAAAAAGTGATTTTCGTTCTTCAAAACGCGTACGTGAAATAAACGATACGGATGAACGACGGCCTGTCCAAATTATTTGCTGCCAGAGGCGATATTCGTCAAGGCTTCGAGCCACAGCATCTTGCGAATCAGCGCTCAACGTTTGTCCGAACCAAATCTGCCAATTTGAAGACACTTTATACCCCATGCCGGCATTGGTCAGAAATTGCTGGAATGACTTATCGCGATAAACAAGACGCAACTGGGGCTCTAATAATAAACAATCTTTCCATAATCTCCCGCTAATGTGAGCACCGACCACAGTTTTTCTGATTGCTGAGCGGCAAGAGTGGATACGGATAAATCAACTAGGAATAGTATTATCCCCACTAGCGTCATTTTGTATCGTCTGCACACGTATCTATTTTTGTATTTCATTGCCAATTCATGACACGGTAGAACGGGGGTTGTCAACTGTCCTCAAAAAATCCACATCCCATAGAAGTGGAACCAAAAATAAGACCGTGGTTACGTGTGTAGGAGAAAAATTGATTACCGATCCAATCGCTCCAGAATATTCTTACCGAAGCTTTTTCAACAAAAAATACTCTAGAGATTCAATTGCTTTATTGCTATTTTGTTTTTTTAATAATGATATTGGAATGTCGGCTAGAGGAGGTAGGGTTTTATCTTCTAGTTGTTTTAAATAATCTGGAATCATTGTTTCTTGAATAATCGTAATACCTAAACCCGCTTTAACCGCAGCCATTTTACCCGCATAACTGGGGCTCGTGTAAACAAGACGCCATTTTATACCGGCTTGTTCTAAAGCATGAATAGCACTTTCTCTATATACGCATGGTCTTGGGGATAGAACCAAGGGTACAACAGTATTTTCGTTGATTACAGGAAGTAGTTCAGGCTTGCCTATCCATTTTACAGGTTCTTTCCAAAGCGTCGTTTGCTCCAAAAATGTTTTGGGAGGGCTCATTTTTATTAATATTAAATCAAATTTTCCTGCTTTAAATCCATCAAGTACGTTGATTGTTAAATCACACTCAACGTTTAATAAAATACGCGGGTGAAGTCTTGAAAAATCCACTAACACATCCGATAAAATCACAGTAGCAAAATCTTCTGGTAACCCAAAACGAATTTCACCCTGTAGATCAGGCTCTTTGAATCGATCTAATGATTCTCGATGTAATAAATACATTTGCTTAGCATACCCAAGAAAAATCTCACCCTCGGTTGTGAGGGAAAATTCTTTGCCCCTATTAAACAACGATTTACCAACCAAACTTTCAAGTTTAGCGATTTGTTGGCTAATTGCAGATTGCGTTCGCCCTACCCGATCAGCGGCTTTAGTAAAGCTGCCCGTATCTGCAACGGCAAGAAAGCATTGTAAAGTAATCGTATCTAGTGACATTAGAAATACTGATAATAGTTATTAGAATTAGTCGTTTTACTTATATTAGCATAACCACTATATTTCAACAACGTTAACAGAAAAACTTATATGGAGTTTCTCAATGACAAATAGCACGATGACTGACTTATCACTGCTGCTTATCACAATCCCTATCGTGGGCTTAATATTCAACGTGTTATTAAAAAAAAATCCAAAAATGGGTGCGCGATTAGCGACAATATCAATTGGCATTGGATTAACGATTAGTCTGATATTACTTGGATATTGTTATGCAGATACAGCATCCTTTTATTTTCTTGGATTTAAAGCGGATGGCTTAGGGCTATTGATGACCTCGCTTATTTTTTTTGTCAGTACCGTTGTTCATCAATTCTCACTACGGTATATGGCGGGCGACCAAAATTATAAGTCCTATTATTATAAATTATCGTTGATTACTTCCAGTGCAGCGATCATGGCACTGGCTGATCAAGCCATTTTGTTTCTTGCAGCATGGTGTATTAGTAATGTTCTACTGGTTTTATTGATGATTCATAAACACACATGGGCTGCTGCGGCCTACTCAGGAAAACTGGCTTTCAAAACGCTTTTGGGCGGCGCAACTTTACTCATGATAGCGATTATTTTGATTTATCTTGACGCAGGTAGTCTCTCAATATCGGCAATCAACAAACAAGCCCGTCATTCACCACTCATGCTGACAGCACTTACTCTGTGCATTATTACAGCGATGACTCAATCTGCTCAGTGGCCTTTTCATCGATGGTTAACGAGTTCATTGAATTCACCGACGCCTGTTTCTGCGATTATGCACGCGGGTTTAGTTAACGGTGGTGGATTTCTTTTAGTACGATTTGCACCATTACTTTCTGAACACACTGGACTGCTAAATCTCATTTTTGTTGTCGGCGTCATTTCAGCGGTGCTAGGGACACTGTGGAAACTCATTCAAAGTGATGTGAAGCGGATGCTAGCTTGTTCCACAATGGGACAAATGGGATTCATGATGATTCAATGTGGGCTCGGTCTTTTCCCTGCTGCCATTGCTCATCTTATTTGGCATGGTCTATTCAAAGCCTTCCTATTTTTAAGCGCTGGCTCTGCAATCATCAGTAAAAAAGCAGATAGTCAACGTCGCACGAGCACATTGAGTGCCTTTATTATCTCCTGTGCATATGGGCTATTAGGAGCATATAATTTTGCCTGGTTTAGTGGAAAATTGTTTTTTTCAATGAATACAACGGTCTTTTTGGTTGGCTTTGCGTTTATTGCCTCAACACAAGTGGCTCATGCCGTATTAAAAAACAACATCACCTTATCAAAAAATCTCTTGGCCATTACCGCAGCAAGCCTTTCTGGCGCGATGTACGGATGCAGTATACATCTTATTGAAGCCGCAATTCCAACTATCGTAACGGCACATCATTCTGTTAATGCACTTCATCTCAGTGCATTTGCTGGATTCATGATGATATGGATGGTTTTAAACTTAGAATGTTTACGCCCTTTTCAGAAAACACACTTTTGGAAACGTAGTTATATTGCTCTTCTAAACGCCAGTCAGCCGCACCCAAAAACAATCACATCAATCCGACAGTCTTATCAGTATTAGGAGCGTTCAAAATGACTATCCAATGTGGTGAAAAAATGAGTTCTTCAAAAACAACCATGACCGGTAAAAGGAACCTATCCAGTGCCCTTGATATTCAAACCATGGTGCATCTCGCGGCCAAATCGATAGCGCCTGTGTGGCCGTTAAAAACATTCATTGCGTGCAACTCCCTTCAGGGGTTTGAATCACAACCCTTTGATATCGCGCTGGCCGAAGCACAATTTTTATTTGAAAGGCGTCCGCTTGATTATCAGCATATTAATCGAGAAACCATTAAATGGTGTGGGTCCTATTTTGATGAAGGTCAACGTGTTATCGAAATGCCTGTTGATGGTAGTGGCTTTTATTCGACATTCAAAGATCTCTCTAAATACGACAAGATGCTCACTAAGGGATCAAGAAAAAATAAGCAATGGTTAAATCAATTACCTGACAATGCCGAAGACGCCATTATTCAATGTTTAGAATCTCTACAAATTCCTAGTGAAGATCATCTATCGTTTTTAAAAACATCATTCGCACAGCTCTCTGGGTGGTCCGGTTACATGAAGTGGCGAACCGAGTGGCAGAGCGCTTCAAATCAGTTAGATAAACAATCCAACATGCTTGTTGATTTCACAGCCGTTCGATTGATTATTACGGTTTTGCTTCATCCTGACATTAATGCTTCCCAGAGTACTTTCAGCATTGAAAAAGTACATCAACATCCTATGATAGACAATATTAAAAAACTTGAGGAAGATTATAAATCCCATTTAATTCCTACCCTGTTAAATAAAGCAAAGACCATGCAACCATTCGCTACAAAATCTGCAGAGGTTCAGTTGGTATTCTGTATTGATGTTCGCTCAGAGCCGTTTCGTCGACATCTTGAATCGCTAGGTCCTTATGAAACGTTTGGTTTTGCAGGGTTTTTTGGCCTTCCCATTCGTTTGCATGATTATAACTCCGGCAAAATAACCGATTCTTGTCCGGTTTTGTTAAAACCACGATATGACATTCATGACTGCCCTAGTGAAAAAAATTCTTGTACTGAAAAAAAGCATGAGCAGGGTAAAAAAGTGCTTAATGGTCTAACGGATATATATCAGCAATTAAAATATAATTTTGCAACGCCGTTTGCATTAGTTGAAACATTAGGTGCTTGGTGTGGCCTGCTCATGCTGTCGAAAACGATTAAGCCCATGTTAACGATGTCCACGCTCAATAGATGGGTTGAAAAAATTAAGCCAACGGTGAGAACAAAGCCCCTTGTTGATATGACATCTACCGATAGCAGCAACGGCATTTCCCCTGCCGATCAAGCGCTTTATGCAGAAGCCGTTCTTCGTATTATGGGATTAACAGAGCATTTTGCAAAGTTCGTTATTTTTTGTGGTCATGGTAGCAGTACGCAGAATAATCCTTATGCTTCGGGTTTAGATTGTGGTGCATGCGGAGGCAATCACGGAGGGGGGAATGCCAACGTGTTAGCGGCTATCTTGAACAAAGAATCAATTCGAGTCTCGTTATCTAACCGCGGCATCCGTATTCCACAGGATACACAATTTTTAGCTGCCGAACACAATACCACAACAGATGACATGCTTATATTCGAAGATAACATGCTGCCATTACCTCATGAGAACGTGTTGAGTTTATTAAAAGAAAACCTGATAAAAACTAAAGCAAAAAATGCAGCCTCTCGTATGCACTATTTCGATGTAGATAGCCAAGTTAACCCTATCAAAGAAACCGGCAGACGGAGTCAAGACTGGGCGGAAGTCAGGCCTGAGTGGGGATTAGCAAGAAATGCGGCCTTTATCATTGGGCCTCGACAATTAACCCAATCCCTGGACCTGGAAGGACGGTGTTTTCTTCATTCATATGACTGGGTTAAGGATGACGAGTTGACGGCTCTTGAAACTATATTAACCGCCCCAATGGTCGTCGCGGAGTGGATTAATACACAATATTTGTTTTCTACAATTGATAATGTGACGTATGGCAGTGGCAGCAAAATCACGCATAATGTGACCGGTAAAATTGGCGTTATGCAAGGTAATGGCAGTGATTTGATGCATGGACTACCCTTACAATCAGTAAAAGCCACCGATGCGCTTAATGTCCATCAACCCCAAAGATTACTCACTGTTATATATGCACCTAGAGAAAGGGTCAGTATGATCATTGCGCGTCAAGAGATTTTAAAAACCTTATTTTTTAATGCTTGGGTTCATTTGATTGTGATAGAGCCAATAGAAAACAAAGCCTATCAACTTCAAACCACAGGGGAATGGTACTTAATGACTAACATAGGAGAAAAAAATGGGTTCAACTAACGTTCATCAAGAAAATGATAGTCACGTCACATTGCATCGGATGAAGAAAATAGAAGTGATTGTCTCTGGAGAAAATGAATCGTTAATATCCAATATGCTGAATGAGGCGAATGTTTCTGGTTTTACATTGATTAGAAATGTATCAGGAAAAGGCCATCACGGTTTCCATGAAGGAAAGCTATTGTTCAACGATAAAGCCGTACTGGTGATGTTCATCGCCGTTGCTCCAGAAGAGGCTATCGCGAATATTGCCATAGGAATGAAATCCTTGTTAGAGAAAAGCTCTGGTGTCATGTTTGTTTCGGATGTGTCCGTTGCGAGAGTCGACTATTTTTCTTAATCCAATTGTCAAAATTCACCTTAGTTGGTTTATCTTCTAAGGTGAGAACTGGAGTTTTAAATGAATTATGCCGATAAATTTGTTTTACTCGCATCAAAACATAATAAAGAGCAGATCG
>JAJZSG010000019.1:0-8400 GCA_021849905.1 Pseudomonadota bacterium | reverse complement strand
TTTCGACAAAATTTCGGGTGCCACGTGTGCGTGGAGGATATCGATACTGATCAATTTGGGACATTTACTGGAGAAGTTCCTCGATCGTTATCAGCCTATAAAACATGTATCCTAAAGGCGACATATGCTGCAAATGAAAAAAAATACGCCTTATCTATTGCTAGTGAGGGCAGTTTTGGCCCACACCCATCCAATCCTTTTATTCCGCACGCACACGAAATCATGGTGTTTGTTGACTTGGAAAATAATTGGACAATTAGCGAGCAATTGCTAACACCCAATACAAATTACACTATGATGACCATTCAAAAAGATACCCTTTTAGCGCCATTCTTAAAATCAGCTCTTTTCCCTGATCATGCCCTAACGCTGCAATCAGCAGATAAGCGGGATGTTATCGCAAAAGGAATTAACTCCCCTCATCAGCTTCAAACCTCGTTATTAGATGGCTTTGAAAAATACAATGAATTATTTATTGCAACGGATATGCGGGCAATGATGAACCCTACGCGCATGCAAACAATAGGTGAGCTTGCAAAGAAATTAGCAATTCGCATTAAAACACCCTGTTTTGGCTGTGGTGTTGCTGGCTTTGGTTTTAAATCGGTCAGTGGTCATTTACGCTGTAGCCTATGCGGAGATGACACAAAAATGTATCGATATGAAGAATGGGGATGCATTCAATGTGATTATCGAGAACAAAGACCCCGCAAAGATCACTTAATTGTAGCGGATCCCACTTACTGTGACTATTGTAATCCCTAATCCAGATGAGGCTTTATGACAACCATTTCAACTAATATTAATCTTGCTCTTGAGCAGTTAGAACAAGGAGAGGTCGTTGCTATCCCAACCGAGACCGTATATGGACTCGCTGCTGATGCAACCAATGAGACGGCGATTAAAAAAATATTTTCGATTAAAAAACGACCTCTAAATCATCCACTTATTATGCACGTTTGTCATGACTGGGATCTTGGTCAATGGGTCAGCGACGTTCCTGAATATGCACAAGAAATGATGCTTGATTTTTGGCCCGGGCCATTGACTCTCGTCTTAAATAGCAAGAAAAAAGCAGTCAACGCATCAGTGAATGGAGGACAAGATAGTATTGCCATTCGTGCACCAAAGCATGAATTAACACAGCAGCTCTTGAGAGAGTTCAATCGGCCGTTGGTGGCTCCATCAGCGAATCCGTTTGGTCAAATAAGCCCAACAACAGCATTACATGTTGCCATGAGTTTTCCTAATGAGGATTTTTTAATCTTAGATGGCGGCCGATGTGATGTGGGTATAGAGTCATCGATTGTTCAAGCAACGCATTCCGATGGATATTCTGTTTTACGTCCTGGTATAATCGATTTGGAATTCTTAGAGAGTAAATTTGGAAAACAACGCTCAGTCAATACATCGACACCAAGAGTATCGGGACAGTTAGATAGCCATTACAAACCACAAAAAAAACTTTATTATACAGACAATTGGCTCCAATTGGATGATGACTTACGTTTGTCATTGGGAGAAGTTTATACCATTAGTCTTTCAAACCACATATCCAAACATGAAACTCTGCATTATCAACTACCCAATGACGAAAAAATAGTTGCTTACCAATTATATGATATATTAAGAAAAGCTGATCAATCTCATGCCAATGTTATTGTGATTGAGTTGCCTCTAAATCAAATAAAATGGCATGCTATTCGGGATAAAATTCTCAAAGCGGGTCGACCACTTAGCGTCATTACCAATTAAGAAGACAGGGAATGGTTAAAAAAGAAATCAGTTTAATTAACGAGATACTGGATCGCACAACGATTTTATCCATTGTGATGATTGGTTTGTTGGTTAGTCTCTTGTCTTTGAGTATTCCTATTGCGGCGCAAACATTAGTCAACGTGATTGCTTTTGGAAAGTTACTCCAACCAGTGGTTACGCTAAGTCTCATTGTATTGGTCACGATGATGGCTCTTGGGGCATTGCATGTATGGCAAATGGTCATTATTGAGATTATTCAACAAAAACTGATGGTTAAAATTAGTCTTAATCTCACTGAGCAGTTCACGCAACTGTCTCTTGAAAATTTTTCCGCTCATCATGGACCTGAGCTGGTAAACCGTTTTTTTGAAGTCGTCACCATAAAAAAATCACTTGCAAACCTGTTGCTATATGGAATCAATCTTGGTTTGCAGTTATTTTTTGGTCTTCTACTCCTTGTGTTTTATCACCCTTTATTTTTAATATTTGATGGCTTCATGATTATTGGTATTTTGTTTATTGTTCTTATCCCTTACCGTAAAGGGCTAGAAACAGCCAAAGACGAATGTTTTCAGAAACATCAAATTGGTGCCTGGTTAGAGGAAATTTTAATTAATCGAATTTTATTTCGCTTTAATTCATACCACCGTTATGCCATACAACAAGCCGATAAAAAATTGGCTTCATTTTTAAAAGCAAGGAATAAGCATTTCAAGCAATTACTCAAACATCAAATTGGTTTTTACAGCTTATCTGCCTTAGCCAGTAGTCTTTTGCTAGGAATAGGTGGATACCTTGTGATTAACAACCAATTGAGCTTAGGACAACTGGTTGCAGCCGAGATTGTGCTGGGGGCTATTATTTATGCCTTCAAACGCTTTGGCGTTTTATTAGAAAATTATTACGACCTAAGTGCCTCACAACACAAAATTGAAACCGTGTTGACGCTTCCCACAAATAACGTTGAAGCCAATTTAGACGAATTTTTTATACCGATAACTAAAATTACGTTTAAAACAGATAATCAAACCAAAGTCAGTGCCTCCAGAGACCATCCACTCTTGATTCATTCGCGTGTGCGTAATCAAGGCCAACAATTCACAGAGGCATTGTTTGGCTTTAGTCAAAAAAAACATTTAGAGGTATTGATTAACAATACTTTTTGTTCCGATAAAAATCGTATCGCACTTCGTCATCACAGCCTTCTCATTGGACGGCCACAGTGGTTTGGAGGTACTATTTACGATAATTTACTCCTTAATCAACGTCAAATATCCAGTCAAGTCATCACAGATCAATTAAACAAAGTCGGTCTCCTCGATAAGATAATGCATCAACCGGATGGTTTAAAGACCATCATTTACGAATGGCAAACTATTTTTACCGAGCTTGAATTAATTCAGTTTATGGTGGTGCGCGCCCTCCTCACCAAGCCCCAGTTGCTCGTTATTGACCGTGCTTTTGATTTATTTGATAAGAATATTGATGAATTACTGTCAGGGCTGTTGACATTAGACAGCACCATCTTAATTATCATCAGCCAGTATGATAATTTTAAACAGATAACAAATCGTTGGGTGCTGCCTTAATGAAATTACGATCACATAAAATGATTGGTAAATTACCCAAGCCCCAAAAAATTGCTAAGATAATTTTAATGGTTTTTTTTGCAGCCCTCATGTTTTTGAGTATCACTCCGTGGCAACAATTTGCTCTAGGAAATGGTAAGGTTATTGCTTTTTCACCAACAGATAGGCTTCATACGGTAAACACCCCGATTACCGGTCGCATTAAAAAATGGTATGTGGATGAAGGCATGCACGTGAAACCTGGAGATCCTATCGTTGATATTAACGATAATGATCCCGAGCTGTTGTCGCGATTGGCGCTAGAAAAAAAAGCAATATTACTAAAAATAGCCGCAGCTAATCAAGCAATAATTGCAGGGAAATCCAATATTGACAGGCAAAAAAGATTATACAATCAGGGAATTAACTCTAAGCGGCAATATGAATTAGCACAAATAGAGAATGCTAAATATCAAAATGAACTCGCCCAAGCAAACATCGATAAAGTAAACATTGATGTTCGTATCGCAAGACAGCAAACACAACTTATCAAAGCTCACGTTGCAGGCATTATATTTAAACGGCTAACGGGCCAAGAAAGTGTTGTTGTTCCAGCCGGGGCTGTGCTCGCACAAATTATGCCTGAAACACCATCCCGTGCGGTAGCATTATGGATTGATGGTAACGATATTCCTTTCGTACGCCTTCGTCAAAAAGCGCGACTTCAGTTTGAAGGATGGCCAGCGATACAATTTCGTGGCTGGCCAGAAATTGCTGTAGGAACGTTTGGTGGAGTCGTTTCTTTTATTGACCCAACTGATAATGGTTTGGGTTTATTCAGAGTTGTTATTGTACCCGATGAAAAGTGGCCTGAATCACGATTTTTAAGACAAGGCGTTCGAGTTCATGGTTGGGTGCAGTTAGGAAAAGTTCCTTTGTGGTATGAGCTTTGGCGTCAGTTTAATGGCTTCCCTCCCGAGAGCATTGCAGAGAAAAGTGAATGATGATGTCCTTTTCTTTTTTTTGGGGTAACCGATCGAAATTAATTTTCGGATTAAGTTTAATACTCACATCATTAAGCTGTTTTGCACGGGAAGGACATTATTTAAAATTGGAGGATGTTCTTCAA
This sequence comes from Pseudomonadota bacterium, assembly GCA_021849905.1. Taxonomy (GTDB): domain Bacteria; phylum Pseudomonadota; class Gammaproteobacteria; order Legionellales; family Legionellaceae; genus DDPF01. The sequence goes on along the minus strand of JAJZSG010000019.1, from coordinate 3,945 downwards.
AGCGTGAGTCGCTGTTATCCTCGAATTAAAATCGCGCGTCTTGAAATCAATAAATCAAAAGGCGAGTATATTACCGCATTAGGGAAATTTGATCCGTTGCTCACGTTAAACAGTGATTCACAGCCTGTCGGCGGCTATATTAATAATTATGGTGATTCAGAACTCAATATCCCTACCCTATACAATGGCGTTAAATTGTTTGGAGGGTATCGAAACGGACAAGGGAATTGGCCGATTTACTACCAAAACTATTTAACTAACTCCGGTGGTGAATACAGGGCTGGGCTTTCTTTGCCGCTGCTTCGAGATCGATTAATCGATAAAGAACGCACCAATTTATTAACCACAAAAGAAACCATTCGCATGAGGCATCAGGATGCTGCTGTTATCAAGATTAAAGTTTATCAAGAAGCCATTAAAGCCTATTGGCAATGGGTTCAAGCCGGCCTTCAAGTTAAAACGTTTAAACAATTACAAACCTTAGCAATGAAACGTCAGGAAGCGATTGTAAAACAGGCCAATCAAGGCGATTTACCCAAACTTGCAATCTCGGAAAACTTACAGCAAATTGTGCAACGCAAACAATTAGTTAATCAGGGAGAAATGATTCTTGAACAAGCAGCAATTAATTTATCACTGTATTATCGTGATCAAAAGGGGAACCCCCAAGTCCCGCTAAACGGAGAGTTACCTCCTTATGTATTAGAAAAATCAGATCATTCAATGGAGGGCCTATTACAATTACACCAACACCCGGCCCTTAAAAAACTTCACAATTATTATAAAATAATCAAATTAAAACAAAATTTAGCTAAAAATGAACTTCTCCCAAATTTAGATGCAACAGCATATACTTTCAAACAAAATGGCACTGGGGGGTACCCCTTGTTAATTCCTCAAGCGGCAATGGTGGGCGTTTCGTTTAAATTTCCATTATTTCAAAGAGAAGCAAAAGGTAAATTAATTAGTGCGCGTAATGAATTACAACAAATAACAACGGAAAGTAAGTTTTTATTTGAACAGTTAAAAAATGAGCTGACAAATTTATTCATCGGGATAAAAATGTACCATCACCAGGTGGCCCTACTAAACAAAGAGCTCCAGTTAGCGAAAATAGTACAAAATGGGGAAACAAAGAAATTTCATGAGGGAGATAGCACGCTTTTTCTTGTTAATCAGCGAGAGCAAACAACGGCACAAGTGCAACTAAACTGGATAAACGCTAAAGTAAAGTTAGAAGAAATGATAGATCTAACCCGTTTTTTTTCATCAACTGAATCGTAAAGATCTCGACAACATGAACTTGAGGAGAAACCCTGTGTCGTTTTATCTGTAGTAGCTCAAACTTGATGCGAAAACCGTCAGACGTTCTGCAAACCAAGATATATCTTGCATTATTTTAAGCGATATCTTACTCAATATTCATCTTTTAACGGAACGACATCGCCTCATAGCCACTTTATACTTCGAAGAACACGGACCGTGACGCATGGGACTAAAACGCAGGGATGTTACCCAATATGGGGCTAAGCGCTCAGCCCTTTTGTTTTTTCGAATTTAAAATAAAGGAACCTCATCATATGATACCGGCACTACTAATCGGCGCAGCTGCACAATCAGCGTGGACCACGTATTTATGCTATATGGGTGAGGCAATGGTCGCAGGCGGAGCTTTTGCTTATCGTCATGAGCTTTATCAGGGCGCGATAGACTTATTGTTCACAACCCACTCATATCAAAATGAACACGAGGTACTACTCCAGAACATAGCCGATGAACTCAATATTCAACACCAAGCGCCGGTCAATCAAGCCCAAACCCTCAACCAAACCACGCATACGCACATAGAAACGCTTGATTCACAAACCCGCATACGCCAAATATCTTTAGATGAGACCCTTGTTCATTTAGATAATATGGTCGAGCGAACAGCAGCGATTGCATCAACGTTAGACACACTAATCCCTATTACTCATCAGCTGGCTAAAGAAACACAAAACACGATCGATACGATAAAAATAAGCCTTCATCAACTCATTAACGACCTATCCCAAACACGCGATAAGATTCAAGCCAGTCAACAAGGACTATCCCGTATTGAGCAAGACTTCTCAATAACGGTTGAGCGCTTAGCTCAATGGGAACAGCGCTTATCTTCATCCTGCCAAATGGGTCAACAGATCATTAATTTATCAACGATTGAACACCAAACACGCCAGATGCTAGTGAGTCAAGATGCGGATAAAAACACTGAAATTCAGCAGCTTAAACAAGAGCGGGAAGCGCTAATCGCGTTAACCCGTCAACAGCAAGCATTACTCCTTGAGTTAACAATCGAAAATGATGACTTGCAAAATCGTTTAATCGATAAGCCATCACAAGCCATTGACGAGCAATTTTGTGCGGAGTCTAAATCTAACACCTCATATCGTTTGTTCAAAGCCTAGTTCAGGAGTTTTATCATGCCAGTTGACATCAACAACCCATCGTCCACACCTAACCGATTTTACAACGGATTCACGCAATGCGCCGAACAGGTCGCGCAAATAGCCGCCAATAAAGCAGCCGACTATTTGATAAATGATGCCAAAAACCAATTAAACGAGCTACTCACCCAACAACGCGTCATTGAGGAGTCCTCATCTCATTTAAGCCTGTTGATGCAACGCTATCAGTTAAAAACCAGCCAGTTAAGCCAATATGCTGACTGGTACGCACAACAACCCTGGTATGAAAAGGCATATTGGGGAACATTATTGATGAGCTTTAGCGCATTAATGGGTGCCGTATTTAATTTAGCAGCACTCTTTACGCTGGTCAGTGGAACGATATTGTATGCATTGACGTTTCTATTACAAGAACACCATGACATCACGCTAGAGCGAGATACTCGATTTTGTGAAGACATCCGCATGATGGAAGCACGATTAGCCGCATCCATTGACACACTGAAAACATTAGAAAATGCATTACGCAACAAATTGATTGAACTTTCTGAAAAAAACACGCAATCGGCCGAACATATCAAGCACATGGAAACCCATCTCAATCACTTAACTCACCAAATTCATCGGTTTGAAGACACGATTTTATTAATGGAAATAGCGCAAACCGCATCAAACAACGAAAACGCAAAAATTCGAGCGTTATTAGAAGCTGCCTTGATAGACGCCCAACAGGCAAAAGATGCGCGTAATCATCAAACCGACGAATTAATAGCTATTCAACACCAGCTTCAAGACACGCAAGCGCGCCTATCAACAAAAACCGATGACTTTAGTGTGCTATGCGACACCATTCAAACCGATTCTGAAACCCTATCGACCCTTAAAGCCGGATTTCAAACGCAATTATCGCGGTTACAAACCGACGTGGATGCGCATTGTCAGTCGATTGAAACGGCGTCTCAAACAACACAACAACAGCCGACAACCCAACAGGTTTTAGCTGAATCAAAGCGCGTCTTAGATGACGCACTATCAAGACGCGTTGCACGTCAAGCCGCATTGAGTGACTTGACTGCGCGGAATGAATCGGCTGTTACGATGGAATATATTCAAACAACTCAACTTACAAAATAACCACAATAATGACTAGGGAATAAAAAACCAACTCTAAATACAAAGGATATAAATCAACCGAAGTCGTTTATTTTTGGTACGCGCATCCCATATAAATACACTTCGTTTTTTTATATAAAATCCATTTTAACCAAGCCCTACCGGCTTACCCCCGACTTCTTAACCTATTTATCCACAGAATCTGTGGACAAAATTGGATTGATGGTCTACCGGTAGAGCCTGAATATCCTCGATAACGCTGAAGATGTCAGCCGGCTATATATGTGAGCCCTAATTTTACGATTTTATTAGTAATCAAACCCAGTTTTTGAACTTCATTTATTAATGTTTCAACATTTGTGCTGTTGCAAAATTCAACATTTTC
>JAJZSG010000018.1 GCA_021849905.1 Pseudomonadota bacterium | reverse complement strand
AAAACCAAAAAACACAAGCCAATAATTTAATTATTACATTAAAAAAGAAAGGGTATGAAGTCGCAACTCAATTATTGAGTGCACAAATTTTTTGGCCGGCAGAAACTTATCATCAAGACTACTATGGAAAATCGGGCCATACGCCTCATTGCCATCATCCTATTGCGCGCTTTGACTAATGTTTGTTAACGATTCAGAACCCTACTCCATGTCGTACTCCTTGCGACTCAATTAAAGGTGGCGAAACGTTTTTGTACTTAAATGAAAATTCTCCTGTTTTTTTGTTCTCACTAACAGTGACTACAAAGTTTTTTTGGGTATCCCAAAATCCGAGTTGAGTATTATTTATTATCCTTAAGTCATATCGCAAGCCTAATGCATCATATACCGAAGCGTATATTTTATTATGACGTTTCTCTAGCAGATTTAGCCCTTAAAGATAATTCATCATAGCAATTGATACTAGCAGAAACATTGTTTGGCAAGTGATTATCCAAACGCATTGATTCAGATATTATTTCTTCTTGATTTAATAAAGACTCTCTTGAGTTAGCTGTGCTCACTTCAACAGAAATCTCAGACTGAGTCATCTCCTCGCTCGAATTAAATGCAACAACACCATAATCATCTTCTGTGGATATAATCTCTGGTAATTTAGTCGGCGTAAACAAGGAGAAAAAGTTCATTTTAAACTCACTTTCAGATTAAAATTGATGAAACAGTTTATCGTGTGCCGTCACAGCATTCAACTCATTTAAAACGATTCGCTTAAGTCTCTTAGTTAAAATAAATAACCCAATTATGGTATAAACGTAACAACAAGGTAAAATAGATAATAGTATATCGTCTTAACCGAGCGAGTTTTTAAATCATGATAAGCATCAAATCACCCGATGAAATAGAAAAAATGCGCACAGCGGGTAAACTAACCGCTAAAGTGCTTGAGGCTGTTAGTCAATTTATACAGCCTGGAATAACTACAATGGATATTGATGAATTCTGTGAAGACTACATTCGTAACACACTGCATGCCATTCCGGGTAGCAAGGGACAATATGGTTATCCTTATTCAGTTAATACTTCTTTAAATCATGTGATTTGTCACGGAATGCCGTCAACCAAACAACAACTTAAAAATGGTGACATTGTGAACGTTGACATCACAGTCATCAGCGATGGATATTATGGTGATAGCAGTAAAATGTTTTGTATAGGCGCAGTCACAGCTCATGCACAACGCCTTGTTGATGTGACACAACAATGTCTTTATAAAGGTATTGCTGTTGTCAAGCCGGGGGCCACGGTCGGAGATATTGGGCATGCAATTCAATCACACGCTGTTAAAAATCATTACAGTGTCGTACGAGAATATTGCGGTCATGGCATTGGATTGAAAATGCACGAAGACCCACAAATCGTTCACTATGGACAACCGGGTAGTGGTGTAGTTTTAAAAGAAGGCATGACATTCACCATTGAACCCATGATTAATCAAGGCACTGCTGATGTAAAGCATCTGATAAAAGACGGCTGGAACATCGCCTTAACAAAAGACCGTAAGTTATCAGCACAATGGGAGCACACGTTGCTGGTCACAAAAACAGGCGTTGAAGTCTTAACATTGCGAGATGAGGAAAAGGAAACATTAGGTAAACTCATATAACGATGCGTTTTTTGGTCACAATCGCCGAATAAAGCTAAATAAATTTGTTCACAAGCCGACATGGTGTGTAATTAACCTGCATAAAAAGGCTTATGAACAAATGTGCAAAGTTCAATATTGGTGAAATTGTGATCCATACACATCAAGGTTATCGAGCGGTCATTGTTGACGTTGACCCCTTGTTTCAAGCCTCGGGTCGTTTCAATCCTCAGGCCTTTAAACGCAGTTTTTCTATAGAAAAACTTTGGTATCGCCTATTAGTCGATAACAGTAGCCAAGTGACTTATGTTAACGAATCGTTGCTAGCGCGAGATGAAGAGCAGCAATTAATTGATAATCCCAACCTGGAGGATTACCTGATTCAGCGACATGGACGTTATCACCGTAATGCAAAACCCAATTGACTTTAGAGCCTTGCAACATAAACAAGTAGTGCCACAAAACCAATGAGCATCAAAGCCAACACGCCCATACTATAAAAACTTTGAGTCAACTTTTCACGACTAAACTGTTCGGGCCGTCCTTTAATATTTCGATAAATAACCCAAACAATCAAACCGGCTCCGATTAAACCCAATAACTGATATAGTGTTTCCAATTAAATTACTCCAATAAAATTAGCTTGTCGGAAACGCATCCGAAAAAATATTTTGCAATAAAGCGCCTTCTGTTACTAATCGGTCGCGAATACTATACACCATATCAAAGGGGCCGCCGATAACAATTTGCCAATCCCCTATATCATGGGGATGATGTTGCATAACGCTATCAACCAGAGTCATTGTATTATGCTCTGAAAGTAGCGAAAAATAATTGAAATGACTAACGTGCGCTTGCCAACTCAACACTTTACCATCCATATACAAATCATTTTGCAATCGAGCGCCCCAAAATAACTCAAAGGCACGCGACTCACCATTTGCTAATAGCTGTTCAATCATCGCTTTAATCGGTGCAAAACCGGTACCACCCGCAATAAATAAAATGGGTTTATCAAGTTGCAAACGATTCACATGACACTCGCCCAAAGGCAGGCGAATCATCACACGCCCCTCACGCTTTATTTCGGCAAACAGAGGTTGATTATAGGGATTATCGCGCGTATGCCGAATATGCAATTCATATTGATGCGAACCTAATGGTGCATTGGCAATCGAGTAGCTGTAGGCTTCATCGTGATGAATAATTTGCAAATACTGACCTGCATGATAATCAATGTAAACATCAGGCTTTAAAATGAGCTGTAAAATACTATCTGTTAGCGGAGTAATGCACTCCACACGAGCCTGAACAATCGGATTATCCATTAGTCAATTCCCAAATGAGGCCAGTAATCATCAACACGCTGCAACACCGACGCATCCATTTTAATCGCACGCCCCCATTCTCGTTGTGTTTCGCCTGCCCATTTATTGGTTGCATCCAGCCCCATTTTAGAACCCAAACCAGATATAGGGGAGGCAAAGTCTAAATAATCAATCGGTGTATTATCCACCATAACTGTATCACGAATGGGATCCATGCGGGTGGTCATGGCCCAAATGACATCTTGCCAATTACGCGCATCAATATCATCGTCACAAACAATCACAAATTTGGTATACATAAATTGGCGTAAAAAAGACCACACAGCCATCATGACACGCTTGGCGTGTCCCGGGTATTGTTTTTTAATAGTGACAACAGCTAAACGATAAGAACAGCCTTCGGGTGGCAAATAAAAATCAACAATTTCAGGAAACTGTTTTTGCAATAAGGGAATAAACACCTCATTCAACGCAAGACCTAAAATAGCTGGCTCATCAGGCGGACGGCCGGTATAAGTGCTGTGATAAATGGGTTTGTCGCGATGAGTCATGCGTTCTATGGTAAAAATAGGAAAAGATTGAACTTCATTGTAATAACCGGTGTGATCCCCAAAGGGTCCCTCGGCCGCATCAACTCCTGGCTCAAGATAACCTTCGAGTATGATCTCAGCGCTTGCTGGAACATGCAGATCATATCCAATACATTGCGTGAGTTGTGTTCGCTGACCACGGAGTAAACCCGCAAAAGCATATTCAGATAACGTATCCGGCACAGGCGTCACAGCTGCAAGTAACGTCGCAGGATCAGCACCTAACGTCACCGCAACCGGGAATCGCGAACCAGGATGTTCCTGCTGCCACGCTTGATAATCCAGCGCACCCCCTCGATGAGATAACCAACGCATAATGAGTTTATTTTTACTCAAAACTTGCAGCCGGTATATCCCCATATTTTCACGCGTCTGATGCGGTCCTTTGGTTGTCACCATACCCCAGGTGATCAAGGGTGCAACGTCACCAGACCAGCATGTTTGTATTGGCAAAGTAGTCACATCAACGGCGTCACGTTCAAAAACATGCGATTGACAAGCGGCATGACTCACATATTTGGGAGCCATATTCAATGCTTGTTTAAGTAAGGGCAATTTGCTAAAAGCGTCTTTAAAGCCTTTTGGAGGATCAGGCTCCTTCAATGCAGCCAATAACTTTCCAACTTCACGCAGTGCTTGTGTTGTTTCTTCACCCATGCCTAAGGCAACTCGCTGGGTTGTACCAAATAAATTAGTCAACACAGGCGTTTTAAACCCAGTTGGGTTTGTAAACAACAAAGCTGGACCGCCCGCGCGTAAAACCCGGTCACTTACAACGGTCATTTCAAGATTGGGCGAAACAGGGTGGTCAATGCGTCTCAACAAACCACGCGTTTCAAGCTGTGCGATAAAATCGCGAAGATCGGCATATTTCATTAGTTATTCGGCCTCCATCCTGCTTATGCCATCCATAAGTCGCTCTAACGAACGAGGTTCAAAATCACAACTCATGGATGGCAAAAACATGACTGAGGGCGATTATTCAAATCACTCCTGTCGCTTCATCGCATCAAAAAACTCGGCATTGGTTTTATGATTTTTCATCCGCTCAAGTAAGAATTCAATGGCATCACACTCATCCATAGATTGCAGAATTTTACGCAATATCCATGTGCGTTGAAGCTCTTCAGGGCTTAAAAGGAGATCTTCCCGACGTGTTCCTGAACGGTTAATATTGATTGCCGGGAATACACGCCGCTCGGAAATACTTCTGCTCAAATGAATTTCCATGTTACCCGTTCCCTTGAATTCTTCGTAAATCACTTCGTCCATTTTAGAACCGGTATCCACCATAGCCGTTGCAATGATAGTCAGACTACCACCTTCCTCAATATTTCTTGCAGCACCGTATAATCGCTTAGGTCGTTGTAAGGCATTTGCATCAACACCACCCGTCAATACTTTACCTGATGAAGGAATAACGGTGTTATATGCTCTGGCCAATCGGGTAATCGAATCCAGTAAAATAACCACATCACGCTTGTGCTCAACCAATCTTTTGGCTTTTTCAATCACCATCTCAGCGACTTGCACGTGACGTGTTGCGGGTTCATCGAATGTACTGGCAACCACCTCACCTTTTACTGAACGACGCATTTCAGTTACTTCTTCTGGACGCTCATCAATCAGCAATACAATAAGAAAACAATCTGGATAATTTTTTTCAATGGAATGGGCTAAATTTTGTAACATCAATGTCTTACCCGCTTTAGGTGGCGCAACAATGAGTCCACGCTGGCCTCGACCAAAGGGCGCACACAAATCAACCACACGAGCGGTCAAATCTTCTGTACTTCCATTGCCCTGCTCCATGACCAAGCGCTGTGACGCAAACAAAGGGGTGAGATTTTCAAACAAAATCTTGCGTTTTGCACTCTCAGGTGAGTCAAAATTAATTTGGTCAACTTTTAAAAGGGCGAAATAACGCTCACTGTCTTTAGGAGGACGAATCTTGCCAGAAATCGTATCGCCCGTTCTTAATCCAAAACGTCGAATTTGACTGGGAGATACGTAAATATCATCAGGACCTGCGGTATAAGAACTGTCTGGGGAGCGCAAAAAGCCAAATCCATCGGCTAAAATTTCAAGAGTACCATCGCCATAAATATCTTCGCCTTTTAGAGCGTGGCCCTTGAGTAAGGCGAAAATAATATCTTGTTTGCGCATATGGGAGGTGTTTTCATCTTGGGCCATATTGACAAGATCGGCAATAGGTAATTGCTTAAGTTGACTAAGATTCATGCTTCTCACTTGATGTGTTGGTTATATTGAAATGGGTATCCAGGATAATTTTTACGGGAATGGCAATTGGGTTAATCACTGCCTTACAGCTTTGTTGACTTGAAATTTAGTCTAAACAAAATATCTGCATATTGGAAGACTAACATAACATCACCATCTTAACAACTCTCATTAATCACACAACGAACCGATTTCCTGCTTGCTGCTTTATATCATCTGGGTATAATAAAATTGCAAATCAGACGACGAAGGAATGATCATGATTTCAAAAACACCGCTGTATGCCAATCATCTGGCACATCATGCAAAAATGGTTGATTTCCACGGCTGGGAAATGCCACTGCATTACGGTTCTCAATTACGAGAGCATCAACAGGTTCGACATGATGCCGGACTGTTTGATGTATCGCACATGAACATAGTCGATGTCTTGGGTGCCGGAGGACGGCAATTTTTGCGCCATATCTTAACCAACGACGTCGATACGCTTCAGCATATCGGTCGCGCACTTTACAGTTGCATGTGCAACGAACACGGCGGCATCATCGATGATTTGATAGTCTATCAACGTGCACCGGATAATTATCGATTGGTATTAAATTCAGCCACTCGTATTCGTGATTTATCTTGGTTGCGTGAAAAAATTCATGGGTTTTCTGCAGGACTTCAAGAACGAACTGACCTTGCCATGGTGGCTGTACAGGGTCCAAACGCAATTAAGAAAACATTAACCGTATTAAACGCTGCACAAATCGATGCGATTTCAACGTTGATGCAATTTGAATCCGTAGAAATTGATGGCTGGTTTTTTGCACGCACAGGCTACACCGGCGAGGATGGCCTCGAGATTATCGTTCCACAACAGGCAATCAATGCGTTATGGAACGCATTACTCGATGCAAACATTAAGCCCTGTGGATTAGCCGCACGAGATACTTTGCGCCTTGAAGCAGGACTTTTGTTATACGGCCAAGATGTGGATGAATCCATTACACCGCTAGAGTCAGGGCTTGCGTGGACTTTGAAATGGCAACCTGCGGATCGTGAGTTTACAGGCATGAGTGCCTTGCTCACACAAAAACAAAATGGCCTAAAACGCAAATTAGTTGGACTAACGCTACTGGATAAAGGAATTATTCGTTCGGGACAACGCATAATCGTAGAAGGACAACCCGATGGGATAGTAACCAGCGGAAGTTATTCCCCAACACTCAACCAATCCATTGCCCTTGCGCGTGTACCTGTAGACACTGTTGATACAGTGTTCGTCGATATTCGAGGCAAACACATTCCGGCTCGTGTAGGCAAACCCCGTTTTGTTAAACATGGCGTCGCCATTTAGTAATCAAACAACAGGAGAAAATCGATGAGTGATGCCCCTAAAAATTTGAAATTTACGCAAACCCATGAATGGATAGACCCGTCCGATAATGACATGCTGATTGGGATTACCCATCATGCGCAGCAATTACTGGGTGATATGGTATTTATCGAGTTACCTCAAGTGGGTGATGAAATTCATGCGGGTGACGAGTTAGGTGTTCTTGAGTCGGTGAAAGCAGCCTCTGATTTTTATGCGCCTATCAGTGGCATAGTCATCGCCATTAACGAACAAGTTCTTGAAAATCCAGCATTAGTCAACACCGACCCATATGGTGCTGGCTGGCTAGTCAAAATGCAGGCGAATGATCTCGATGAAATCAATACGCTGCTGGATGATGAGGATTATCAAAATGAGATAGCAGAGGAACACTAACGATGCCCTATATCCCACATACGCCGGAAGACACTGAAACGATGCTGGCTAGTATTGGTGCACCCAGCCTTCAAGCGTTGTTTGATGAAATTCCACCTGCTCTTCTTCATGGAAAGCTAAAACACATCCCTGCAGGCATTAACGAGATGACCTTACTCAAAGAGGCAGAGGTGCTGGCAAACCAAAATCAAAATGGCATCTGTTTTATGGGTGCCGGCAGCTACGAGCATCATATACCGGCTGCCGTTTGGGATATTGCATCGCGAGGGGAATTCTTAACAGCCTACACGCCCTATCAAGCAGAAGCCAGTCAAGGTACATTACAGTTATTATACGAATATCAAACCATGATAGCGGAATTAACTGGCATGGATGTTGCCAATGCATCCATGTACGACGGTGCAACAGCACTTGCCGAAGCGGTATTAATGGCGGTACGCATTAACAAGCACAGTAAAACCAATCGAATTTTGATTGCTGGAGCACTCAATCCGTTCTACCAGGAAACCCTAGAAACCATATTACGAAATCAACACATCAAAATCATTGTACTACCGTTTGATAGGAATCAAGGTGTTACGTCAATCTCTGCATTGGAACATTATAATAACGAAGACATCACAGCCCTTGTTATTGCACAGCCTAATTTTTTTGGATGTCTTGAACACGTTGATGCAATGACGGATTGGGCGCATAAAAATCGAGCCGTTAGTATTGCATGCGTTAACCCGATATCGCTTGCTCTACTTAAGCCCCCCGGGCTTTGGGGCAAAAAAGGTACGGACATTGTCTGTGGCGAAGGGCAACCCTTAGGCTCACCCATGGCATCAGGCGGCCCCTATTTTGGTTTTTTTAGTACACGCATGGAACACGTGAGGCAAATGCCAGGTCGACTTATTGGTAGAACCCTTGATAAAGAGGGAAAAATAGGATTCACACTGACGCTGCAAGCACGCGAACAACACATTCGTCGCGAAAAAGCAAAATCAAATATTTGTACGAATCAGGGTTTGCTCGTCACCGCAGCAACCATACACATGAGCTTGTTAGGCGCGCAGGGATTAATCAACGTCGCGAATTGTTGTTACCATAATACTCATGAACTGGTTAACGCACTGACAAAAATCAACGGTGTAGAAACCGTTTTTCAGGCGCCTTATTTTCATGAAGCACTCATCAAGCTACCGATTCCGGTGAATCGAGTTTTGGCCTTTCTTCGTGCTGCAGGGATTAACGGAGGCTATCCGATTAGTCAACATTATCCAGCATTGAATAATACACTGTTGGTGTGCGCAACTGAAATGCGTACGGAAGATGATATCTCGCATTACGCCAAAGTCCTATCAACCTGTTTACAAAAGGAAATCTAATGTTTATTGTGCATTTAATATACAAGGCTCCGATAACGGAAGTCGATAAATACTTACAAGCCCATCGCGAGTTTTTGGACTATTACTATAAACAAGGGCTACTGCTGGTTTCAGGCCCTATGAAACCTCGTACAGGCGGAATATTAGTAGCACTGACTACCGATCGTGCGCATTTAGAATCAATACTCAAACAAGAACCCTACTACCTTGCAGACATTGCCGATTATCAACTATTCGAATTTACTCCGATAAAGCATCGTAATGAACTTGATGATCTTATCGATAAAACGGAAGGGAATCTATGTTAATTTTTGAACAATCTCGACCTGGCCGCCAAGCCACTGCTCAAGCACCTAAACAGAATGACAGCCCACACAGGCTCCCAGCTGAATTTAAAAGGCAAACACCACCCAGGTGGCCTGATTGCTCAGAATTACAAGTCGTCAGACATTTTACGCGACTATCTCAAAAAAACTTCGCCATTGATACCCATTTTTACCCCCTGGGTTCATGCACCATGAAGTACAATCCTCGCGGCGTGCACAAGGCAGCATCGTTGCCAGGATTTAGTAACCGACACCCATTGACACCCGCTGAAAACAGCCAAGGTTTTTTAAAAATATTACACGAACTACAAGACAATCTACTAGACATCACAGGTATGGCGGGCGTTTCGTTAACACCCATGGCAGGATCACAAGGAGAGTTTGCCGGTGTTGCCATGATAAAAGCTTATCATCAGTCACGCGGTGATCATGAGCGAAATGAAATATTAATCCCTGATGCAGCTCATGGCACGAATCCCGCATCAGCCGTCATATGCGGCTTTCGCGTTGTAGAAATCTCAACAGCCGCTGATGGTGATATTGATTTAGATGAACTAAAGCGTCAATTGGGGCCGAAAACGGCCGGGATTATGCTAACCAATCCCTCGACACTGGGATTATTCATGCGTCAAATCAACGTTGTTGCCGATATGGTACATCAGGCCGGTGGACTGTTATATTACGACGGCGCCAATTTAAATGCGATTGTTGGCAAAGTCAGGCCTGGTGACATGGGATTTGACGTCATGCATTTAAATTTACATAAAACGTTTGCCACGCCCCATGGTGGTGGTGGACCCGGAGCCGGTCCCGTTGCAGTAGGCACGCTCCTTAAACCGTTTTTACCTGGGCCTATCGTCTTAAAAAAAGGAAACCTTTACGACTGGGCAACCCATCAAGATTTTCCGCAAAGCATTGGACGTTTATCATGCTTTATGGGAAATGCCGCTATTCTAATACGCGCCTGGTTTTACATACGTATATTAGGGCGTGAAGGCTTATTGCGTGTATCTGAATATGCAACGCTCAATGCCAATTATTTGCTGGCAGAATTAACGAAAGTAGGATTCACGCCCGCGTACCCGGGACGACGCGCGAGTCATGAATTCATTTTGAGCTTGAAAGATATGAAAAAAACATTAGGCATCAATGCCATGGATGTTGCCAAACGCTTACCAGACTTTGGCTTTCATGCCCCTACAGCCTACTTTCCATTATTAGTGCCTGAATGTTTACTCATAGAGCCCCCTGAAACAGAGTGCAAAGAAACATTAGATGCCTTTGTCAACGCCATGCGCGTCATTTGGCATGAAGCCAAACATAATCCCACTGTATTACTTGATGCGCCAAACACCTTACCAATCAAACGATTGGATGATGTTAAAGCCGCAAGAGAGCTAGATTTAAACTATTTTTATCAACGATGATTGATTTAGTTTAAAATAATACTTTTATATGGCAAAAAAATACGTTATAACATCTTATGTTTTGTAGATACAAAACAAAAACCAACATCAGGGATTCAATTAATCAGGGAGTGATAAAATGAACAGCAAGGTGTTTTCTCAACGTTTCAACCGTGAGTTGTCTTTATTAGATTTTCCAGAAGATTTAACAGAAAAAATTAAAGCCGTTGCCAAAGTGTTTGACGTCACCCGTCATATGGCCAATGCCATGATTTTCGGTCAAATTATGCCTTCAGAAGACCAAGTTCATAAAATTGCTCAAATTCTTGAAGTCTGTCCGGAATGGCTCAGTGGTCAAACGGAACGACGAAAAACAACAGAAAGTGTGTAGTCTCGAATAAATTGGGCTACAATGACGTTATAAGTAGTTTTGAATTTTGGTAGTTTTCCCCTTGATTTGGAAAAAATTGCCAAAAATAATGTCTTGATAATAGGTGACGGCTCAGATCCCTTTTCTGTGCCGACGCCCCGCGATTTGTCCCTGAGAGATGGTCACAAAATGTGACCATCTCTCAGGGATAAGCCGGGGGACATCGATAGCTGGTGAACCGTCACAATAATAGGTAGTCTTTGAATTATGGAATGCTTAAGTTACTGCATTGCCAATACAATTGATTTGACACGCTTGGATAACCATTACAAAACCACACTTGTTGGTTATGTATCCGTTAAATCACGTGACGTATTAAAATTGAGCCCTTGTGATGAAAAAAGCATCGTGGTATTCGTTTTTAAAAATGGAACCATCGTATCTTGGGGAATAAAGCGCCATCAAGTAAGCGCGTATATCGATACCATCAGACTTTTCGCTTACAAACCTATTCCATTTTTGGTTCACGATGAGTTTATTTATAGACCGGGTGAAAAAACAACGATTCAACCTCATGATTATTTCGATGTCGATTGCCTAACCATAGATGAAGACAGCGAAGATTTAAAACTGGGTTTATCTTACGGATTTTCTCAATCGGTTAAACTGCAATATTTCGAAACCACCTTAGAAACGCTCATTGAAAAATATACCCCTTTTATACAAAGCATTTCACATAAAGCGGGTGCGGCTGTAACGCGCGATCAAATTCGCGTGGTGATTGGCGAGATTTTAGGGGCTAAAAGTGAAATGAACCTAATTAGTAATTTTCTCTACCATCCTAAATATTTCTGGCAACATCCAACCCTTGAAGAGTATTACATTATGCTAGAGCGCTACTTACACATGCAGCGACGTATTAATGCAATCAATCACCGCCTAGATACACTCAATGAAATTTTTGATATGTTTAGTGGTTATCTGGAAAGTCGACATGCACATAATCTAGAAATTATTGTCATTGTTCTGATTGCCATTGAAATCGTTTTCGGTGTTTTGAGTTTTCATTTTTAATTCCACAGAATTATCCTGTCACAGTCGCTGGATATATAGGGGTGTCCCATTAAAAAATTCTTATGGTGCCTGAGTTGAAGACCATCGCGCACAAGGATGTGCGCGATGATCGCAGGAGCGGGTTCGTCTGAAACCAGGTAGCATAAGAATTTTTTAATGGGACACCCCTGGCTGGATATAACGGTACAATTTATTTTTTCCCAAATAACAGTTAGGATAGATTTTTAAACCTCAAAACACGGCCCATGAATCCTGAAAAAAATGCGTTCTCACTAAAAACAGAAGTGTTAGCTGGCATCACCACATTTCTAACGATGGTGTATATTGTCTTTGTGAACCCAACCATCTTAAGTGAAGCGGGAATGGATTCAGGTGCCGTTTTTACTGCAACCTGTCTTGTAACTGCTTTTGCTTGCGCACTGACAGGACTGCTCGCCAAAACACCCGTTGGTGTAGCTCCCGGCATGGCGCTTAATATTTATTTTACTTATAGCGTTGTTCAAGGCATGGGAATCAATTGGCAACACGCGCTGGCCATGGTATTTATTTCAGGCGTGCTATTTTTTGTTGTCAGTCTAACTAGCTTGCGACGTTTATTGATAGAAACAATTCCTCACAACCTTCAAGTGGCTATTCTTATAGGCATAAGCTTACTCATTGCTTTAATCGCCCTACATTCGAATCAGATTATTATACGTGGCGATCATAATACTCTCATGCATCTAGGCAACATTAAGCGACCCGAAAGCATTTTATTTTTTATAGGCTTTTTATTGATTTTAGCGCTTGATTATTATCGTATTAATGGTGCGATTATCATCAGCATTTTAACCATCAGTGCAATCAGCCTAACATTAGGATTAACACGGTGGCATAGTATTGTTGCAAGCCCTCCCTCCATACAACCTACTTTTTTAAAATTAGATTTTTCAGGCATGATGACTGTTACATCTGTAAAAGCAACGTTTACTTTTTTTCTCATCGCGGTTTTTGATGCAACCGGTACGTTAATCGGTTTACTTAACCAACCTGTTTTTAAAAATCAACCTCGATATATGAATCGATTAAGTCAAAGTTTAACGGCTGATGCAGCCGCATCAGCCTTAGCCGGTCTTTTAGGATCAGCAAGTACCTCGCCCTATATCGAATCAGCCACAGGCATTGAGGCCGGTGGACGCACAGGTATCACGGCATTGGTTATTGCAATTGGTTTTGCATTAATGCTTTTTTTCTTTCCATTAGCAGAAGCTATTCCTGGTTTTGCCGTCGGGCCCGCGCTCTTATATGTTGCCTGTTGTATGTTAAAGCATGTTGAACAATTAGTATTAGACGATATAACAGAAACCGCTCCCTGTGTGCTGACCATTATGATGATTCCGTTTACGTCATCTATTGCCGATGGCATTGGGGCGGGAATTATTCTTTATACCTGTTTAAAAGGACTCACTCGCCAAAACGTTAATCCTTTGCTACTAATTTTGACAGGCATTTTTATCGTCTTTTTTTTGATTAGTTAATCATGTTAATTCAAAATAGCCAATTGAATATGCAACAACTCACAGCACTGGATAATCTCACGAAACAATGTAAACAACATGATAAAAATCTCGTGGCAGTCTACCGACATTTGCTGGGTAAAAATCGAGAAAGACCATCAAACATATTATTTTTTGAAGACCAGCATGAGAAAAAATTAATTGGTTTCTTAGGCGCGTTTTTTTTTCAAGAAAACACCTGTGAGATAGCGCTTATGGTCGCACCCGATTATAGACGTCAAGGCATCGCAACAACCTTATTAAATGCCATTTTACCGCTTCTTGATACCGAAAAAATATCTGAACTTATTTTTACATCACCACAAGGATTGCAGAATAAATGGTTCCGAGCGCTTGGATTAGATTATCAAAACAGCGAATTTCAAATGCGGCGCGACACTCAGGATAATCTTGTGACGTCTGCAATATCTAGTCAGATTCATGTTGCAAAAGAGATTGATATCCCTGATTTATGTCATATAGACGGTGAATGCTTTAATAATCAACGACCGAATAGTGCCTCACATTTTCACACGCTGCTTCACGACGCAAATCTTCGGATATACATCATTTCTCATGCAGGAAAACCTGTGGGAAAAGCGCATATACATTGGCAGTTTGAAAGTGTGCGCATGAGTGATATTGCTATCTTACCCTCCATTCAAGGACAAGGACTGGGAACCGCCTTACTTGAATACTGCATTAATGAAATACGTTTGAGAAATAAAAAAAATATTATCCTGGATGTTGAAACCCAAAATCAACACGCGTTAAATTTATATACTCGTCTTGATTTTAAAATTGATAACGCACATGATTATTGGCGCATCGATAAATTTGGCTTGACAGCTTTTCTCACGTCCCTTTAGTATTGCTCATTAAATAATAGAGTATAAAATTCATGAAGAAACGAGTTGTCATCACAGGAATGGATATTACCGCGTCAATTGGAAGCGGAATTGATGCCTTTTGGCAAGCAGCAACTCAAGGTGTTTGTGGCATAAAACGGATACAAGCGTATGATCCTACACCCTATTCTACGCAAATTGCTGGTGAAATTAGGGATCTATCCCTCGCGCATCTCCCAGACTTTGATAAACCCAAACGCTACCCTCGTGTGGCTCAATTCGCATTATACTGTGCACATCACGCCATTTTACAATCAGGCTTGACAGCCACTGAGTTAAAGCTAGGCGGGACATACATTGGCACCAGCATGGGCGGAACACCTGAATTAGAATCTGCGTATAAATCCTTCTACGAAGGTCACTGGAAAAAAATACCGGCTTTAAGTGTGATACGAGGCATGCCCAACTCCATCGCCAACCACATTGCCATCGCTTTTGGTTTGGGTGGTCCCAATTCAACCATATCAAATGCCTGTGTGTCTTCCGCAGAAGCGATTGGTAACGCGTATCAACAGATAAAAGAAGGACGGTTGTCCGTTGCAATTTGTGGTGGAACCGAATCACTGGTATGGGAAACCATTATGACCGCGTGGTGTAAGCTCCGCGTGATGTCAACACAAAACGAAAATCCTTCGTTAGCCAGTCGTCCATTTGATATCAATCGTGATGGTTTAGTGATGGCTGATGGTGCCGGCATATTGGTTCTTGAAGAGTTCGAACACGCCAAAGCACGAGGAGCTAAGATTTTGGCGGAAATTATAGGCTTTGGTGCAAGTTGCGATGCATCCCATGTCACGGCTCCCAGTTCAGAAGGCCAAGCACGTGCTATTTATGCAGCACTTGATGAAGCAAGGTTAGCCCCTGGCGATGTTCAATACATCAATGCCCACGGAACAGGGACACAATTAAACGACATTACAGAAACACAAACGATTAAAACCGTCTTTGGTACACGTGCACAAGAAATCCCAATAAGCGCACAAAAAGCCATGACGGGTCATGCCATTGGGGCCGCGGGTGCCATGGAAATCATTGCAACCGTATTAAGTCTGCAACATGACCTCTTATTACCAACCATCAACTTGTATGAACCGGATCCAAATTGCGATCTCGATTATATTCCGCTTGTTGCAAGAAAAAAGTCTATTGATATCGCCTTATCCAATCATTTTGCCTTTGGTGGTGCAAATGCAGCGTTGTTAATACAGCGCGTTTAATCATCATGTCATAAAATAACATAAGAGGAGAACCACTATTATGTTTTTTGGTCGTCGTAAAAATTCCGTGAGAAGACCTTCAAGACTTGAGTCGCCACACACCTCTCGCAATATAAGGTCCTATGACGATCGTTTTGCAACGAACAACCATGGTCTACAAATATTTAATGGGCCTAACCTCTTAAAAGTATCTAAAACGGCCGCATTATTGACTTCAGGAATAATAGCCAGTTTTGGAGCGTCAGCTATCTTGTTCAACGATGGGCTATCAAAGCTATTCGGGGGTCTTGTGCTGTCTTTTATAACTGTTTCTATTCTTGCTCAGCATGCCAAAGCATTAGGCGAACAACGTCGAACAGGAAGTAATCTTGTTACTCAGGCAGCGATTAGTTGGGGAAGATTTACAAATGAATTAACTCGATATGAGGCTGAAAACATGTCGTCTAGTAATGCCTATTTCAATTTATTCAATGGTGGTGCAAAAATATTCGATAACAGTGTTCCACCCCTGTTCAAGAGCGGATTTGAATGGGTAATCGAACAACTGATAGTAAAAGACGATGAACAATTAAGATTACGATAAACAACTCATCACAGCATTCGCAAATTAAACCTTATAACGGTATAATCGAGGGATTTGCGAAGTCAGAAGGCATTTAATGAACGCAACTCTCTATGAAATTGCCGCCCTGGTTCAGGGCGTTATTGTTGGCGATGAAAAAATAGTCGTCTCAGCATTATCCCCTATCAATCATGTCATTGACAATGCCTTAGTTTTTGCTGAGGGTGCTGATAATTTAAAATTGGCAGATACCTCATGTGCCGTCGCGGTTCTTGTTTCAAAAGAGGTCACGCACTTAAACAAACCGATGATTAAAGTTACAAATCCGTTTAAAGCCTTTATCCAGTTATTACGCCATTTTTATCCGGAACACCACCCTGTTTTAGGCATACACCCCACAGCTGTAATTGGTGAAAATGTGACATTGGGGGATAATGTATCCATTGCCCCCTACGTGATTATCGAATCGGGAAGCATCATCGGTCATGATTGCGTTATTAAAAGTCATGTTCATATTGGACACAATGTATCCATCGGTGAAAACACAACGATTCATCCTCATGTCACCTTATACGATAATTGTCAGATTGGTGCCCGAGTCAGTATTCATGCCTCAAGCGTGATTGGATCAGACGGTTTTGGCTATACGTTTGAAAACGGTAAACACACTAAAGTTCCGCATGTGGGACATGTGATTATCGAAGACGATGTTGAAATTGGTGCAAATACTGTTATTGATAGAGCAACATTAGGTGCAACCGTTATTGGGGAAGGAACAAAAATTGATAACCTGGTACAGATTGCTCATTCCGTCCGATTGGGCAAACATAATATTCTATGTGCCTTTACCGGTATTGCGGGGAGCACGACCAGTGGGAATCACGTTATTTTTGCAGCTAACGTCGGCGTGAGCGACCATGTTAAAATCGATGATGGTGTCATATTGGGTGCACGAGCAGGCGTTCCGCCTAAAAAACATTTAAAACAAGGTAATATATATCTAGGCAATCCGGCACGACCTAAAGATAAAGCCATAGAACAAGAGTTAGCCTCGACGCGCATTCCATTTATCCGTAAAAACCTGCATGCATTAAGTGAAAAAGTCTCCAATTTGGCCGAAAAAGTGTCCAAAATAGAAGCGGCCTGTCAAGATGAATAAACCGCTCATTCTAGTCGATGGCTCATCTTATTTTTTTCGAGCGTTTCACGCCTTGCCACCCCTGACCAACTCAAAGGGCCAGCCGACAGGTGCCATCTATGGCGTTGCCAATATGATAAAGCGCTTAGCTAAGGATTATGACTCTAAAAAAGTGGCGATTGTGTTTGATGCCAAAGGTAAAACATTCCGTGACGATTGGTATCCTGCGTATAAAGCAAACCGCCCACCGATGCCTGTTGAATTAAGCAGTCAATTCCAGCCTCTTTTAAGCGTATTAGCTGCAATGGGATTTCCTTTGCTCATCATTGATGGCGTTGAAGCCGACGATGTCATTGGAACCTTAGCTCGAGAAGCAACGGAAGCAGGACTTTCCGTAGTTATCTCAACGGGTGATAAAGACATGGCACAGCTCGTCAATCAACACGTGACCTTGATTAATACCATGAGCCGCGAAACGTTGGATGAAATCGGGGTTAAAGAAAAATTTGGCGTCACACCACTACAAATCATCGATTATCTGGCTTTGGTTGGTGACACCAGTGATAATGTACCCGGGATTAATAAATGCGGTCCAAAAACAGCAGCCAAATGGCTTAATCAATACCACACACTAGATAATTTATTAGTCAATGCCCACTTAATTACCGGCAAGATTGGTGAGTACTTGCGTGCAGGCATCTCTCAATTGGCCTTATCCAAACGATTAGTAACGATCAAAACCGATGTTGAGCTTCCGGTATCTTTTACAGAACTCGAACAACAAGCCGAAAATCGCGATGCCCTCATTGAACTGTGCCGTGAATATGAATTTAAACCCTGGTTAAACGACTTGTTAAACCAGCAAGTTATGTCTGAAGTGCCATCAAATATAGAAAAAATAGAGCGTCATTATGACATTATCACCGAACACGCTCAATTTGAACGCATGGTTAACGATTTAAAGCTATGTACTGAATTTTGTATCGATACAGAAACCACCAGTCTCGATGCTATCAGTGCCGAAATCGTAGGGCTATCACTGGCCATTCATCCAACCCATCCTGCTTATATCCCTATGATGCATACGGATGGCAGTCAGCAATTGTCACGTGAATATGTTCTCGGCACACTAAAACCCATTATGGAAGACCCGCTGATTGGAAAAATAGGTCAAAATATAAAATATGATTATATTGTATTCAAAAATCATGGCATCACCCTAAATGGCATACAATTTGATACCATGCTGGAGTCCTATCTACTCAATAGCACCGCAAGTCGTCACAACATGGACGCACTTGCTTTAAAATATTTAGGCCATAAAACAATTAGCTACTCCGATGTCGCGGGTTCTGGCGCTAAACAACTTCGATTTGATCAAATTTCTGTTGATAAAGCCGCACCTTATGCCGCAGAAGATGCCGAAATAACACTCAAACTTCATCAAATGCTTTACCCTTTACTTGAAGAACCCTTAAAACAGGTTTTTAATACCATTGAAATGCCCTTAGTAACGGTACTTGCTGAAATTGAGCGGCACGGCGTGTTAATTGACGAGACCATACTTAAAGAGCATGGCAAACGACTTAAAGCACGTATACTAGAACTTGAACAAGACGCCTATCGCTTGGCTGGAAAAGTTTTTAATTTAAATTCGCCTAAACAACTGCAAGAGATTATTTATACAGAACAAAAATTACCAGTATTATCTAAAACACCAAAAGGCCAACCTTCAACCGCTGAGTCTGTATTGCAAGAATTGGCATTGGACTATCCACTGCCTGCGGTCATTATAGAATATCGCGGTTTAAGTAAACTGGTATCAACCTACATTGATGCATTACCCAAATGCATTAATCATAAAACTGGACGCGTTCATACCTCGTATAATCAGGCGGTCACAGCAACCGGTCGATTATCATCCAGCGAACCTAATCTGCAGAATATTCCGATTCGCAGTGAAGAAGGCCGGTTAATTCGCCGAGCCTTTATCGCACCAGCCCATCAGGTTTTATTAACAGCAGACTACTCACAAATCGAGTTACGCATCATGGCGCATTTGTCAGAAGATGCCGGTTTACTTAACGCCTTTGCAAACGGCTGGGATATTCATGCAGCCACAGCGAGTGAAATTTTTTCGGTTGATTTAGCTGACGTGAATCAGGAGCAACGTCGACGTGCCAAGGCCGTGAATTTTGGCCTTATTTATGGCATGTCAGCATTTGGTTTAGCAAAACAATTGGGCGTTGAACGACAAGATGCACAACATTACATCGACTGCTATTTTAAGCGCTACCCTGGTGTTTTAGCCTACATGGATAGAACACGAAAGCAAGCCCATGAACAAGGTTATGTCGAAACATTATTCGGGCGCAGGCTTTATTTACCTGAAATCAATGCCAGCAACATCATGCGTCAAAAAGCCGCTGAACGCACCGCAATTAATGCGCCCATGCAAGGCACTGCGGCTGACATTATCAAGAAAGCCATGTTAGACGTGGCACAATGGCAAGCTAAACAAACCCGGCCTTTGGCGACCATGGTTATGCAGGTTCACGATGAGCTGGTTTTTGAAGTGCGTAACGATGCGACAGCAACCGCAATGGAACGCATACGCTACCTAATGGAAAATACCGTTAAACTATCGGTGCCATTATTGGTTTCAATTGGGTTGGGACAAAATTGGGATGAGGCACACTGAAAATGGCAGTCAATGAAATAAAATTAAACTCAAAAGGCATCCTATGCTCAAAAGAATAAAAAACCCACCCAATTTTTGGAAGAAATTTCCTTCTTTTAAACAGCTCGATGGTTTAGCTCTATATGGTGAAACAATTCCAGATGAAGGGAATGATCCGCCTCTTAATATTGAGTCACTAGATACGACGGCTCATCAGCGCATTTTATTAATTGCCACATCCAGACTGCGAGCGGTAGAAATGGCGTGTCGTATGACTTGTAAAGAAGTAAAAATATTAATCATTGATAATAGTGTGTACGCTTATTTTGCATGGCAGAGCTATAAACTTTTTATGATGCCCGAACATTGTGTTGAAGAAGATAGAAATAGGCTAAAAAGCAATTCATTTTTAAACGGCTTAATTGAACAATATGGTTTTAAACGAGTTTATAATTTAATTAAACATGCTAAATTTATTAGTCAAGACTGGGGAAATGAAGAGACATTTTCAACCCTAATCGATCATTATGCACCTCATTATGATAAAATTTATGTCTATCCGTCGAATATAGTAGCTTTTTTATCGGATAATGGTCAGCCCGACAAAGCAAGACAAGTATTAAGAAATATCGATAAATTAAATCCTGATGTAGCTTTTCATACTAACATGCCAAATCCTACTACGTGGATTATTGTCAAAAAAAATGAACACATACCCGAGCATTTGATGCAATTACTCGGTTGCTCAAATGAATTGGTGGTATATACTCGATAAACTTTAAAATGCTAAGTTTTCAACATTTGGAAGTTGTCATTAATTCTGCCGTTTAGGTCATTTCTAATTTTGGCAATATTTCATCAAAAAAACCATTGATTCCTTCTCTGAAATCTTTTGCTGTTTTAAAGAATCGATTATTTCGTACCTGTTCATTCATTACTTTCCATAATCACTCTATAGGATTGAGATTGCGACTCTAAGGCAGTAAAAAATAAAGTTTTATTATTGAGCGTATCAGCCCGCTCTGCAACTAATAAGGAACAATGCTATCCTGCTTTATCTAAAATTAAATGGATTTTTTTCAAACCATATTGAGAACGAATTTTTGTCATAAAATCCATGATACTTTCTGCATTAATTGTTTCGTATTGCCAGGTTATTGACTCTGCAATATGGCCAATTTGAACTTGAGTATAAGAAACAGGGATTAGAGAAAGCTGCTTAGCAGGTATGTCTTAATTTGCTTAACCACATCATTGAATGATGGTTGATCGCTCTAGTTCGTTTATGCTTATGATAAACAGTCCCTTTTTGTTCATTTCTCCATCCCAGTCAGTCGCTCTTCTTTTAAAGCTAGTTTTAAGGCTAGACTCTATGGGACCCAAAAAGGGACATTTCTATTTTGCCCGAAGGGGACATTCTTTATGATGCAACTCGAGGAAGAGACCCGGAATTGACTTACTGTGCAATTTATGTAAAATTCTATTTTTTGATTATATCGTAAGAAAATTATGGATATTTGGTTGAGAGCGACAACTACTGAAGAAATCCTATCAAAATTGGCTTCTATTCCAGCATACGTCACGATTCTTCGGCTCGCTAAAACTGACCTTAACAACAAAACAGCAGCCGATTTAGTGCAAATTTTCGCTGCTATTCCAGCAAATATCACGAGCCTTTACTTAGGCGCTAATAATCTTTACCAGATAAGTGTCGCCGATCTAGTGCAAACTT
>JAJZSG010000139.1 GCA_021849905.1 Pseudomonadota bacterium | reverse complement strand
AACTACTCGCCGTTTACTCATGGTCCACGGTTTAAATGGACTAATCGGTGACTTAATTCCGCTCGGTGCCACAGCAAAGGGATGATAGCCATATCGACCCGCATGCAATATTTGTAATGCTATTTTTCCATCTGATTCATGAACAGTTTCGGTCACCAACTCATGACGACGCTGCTCGTGGCTTGACGAAAGCATGGCAGCATGAGGCGCAAGCCGTCCGGCTCGATTAGGGGCAAAACCACCCGTGACGATGAGCCCCACTCCTCCTTGAGCACGCTCACGATAAAAAGCCGCTAATCGTTGTAAGCTTTTTTTATCTTCTTCCAACCCGGTATGCATTGAGCCCATCAATATTCGGTTTTTAAGTTGGGTAAAGCCTAAGTCAAGCGGCTGGAACAATGCTTTAAAAGGTGTGTTATCGATAACCAATTCCATGGAATGTCCCTGAATGATAAATAAGCCAGTATATAATGTTTTGTTTCAAAAAAAAGGGGTTGTTTATGCTGAACGATTGATTAAACGAGCTGAATAAAATGCACCCACCATAGACAATAGACCACCTAATAATGACCAACCTGTTGGGCGCTCGCTTAATAAAAAAAAGCCCATCAAACTGGATATAACAGGCATTGCGTATAAATAGATACTGGCATAAGACGCTGACAATGACTTTAGTACATAGCTCCAAGCCATGTACGCTAATGCAGCAGGAAAAACGCCCAAATACACAACAGCGAATGTCGCCTGAAAGTCTGCTTTAGGAAATTCTTGCCATAACGTGTGTGAAAATATCATCAACGATAACGTTCCACCCCAGATAATCCAAGCGGTCACTACAACAGGATGATACAGCCGTAAATAAGGTTTCTGCCAAAAGCTATAAGCCGCACCTACAACAGCAGCGATAAAAATGATCATCACACCATAATTAATTTGGCCGCCATCCGGCGTAACACCAATCATCAGCAAAAGCCCGACTAGACTGACAAACATACCTCCATATACACCTTTTGCAGGTCGCTCGTCGTAAAATATAACGGAAATTAATAGGGTTAACATCGGCATTAACCCTATGACAAAACTAGCAATACCAGCAGGAACCGTCATTTCACCATAATTCAAACAGATGTTATAAACACCGATTCCAGCAACACCAACAATCATCAGCTGAATTTGATGACCAAAAGGGATGAACTGACGATTCGATTTATGCAAAAACATAAGCCCCATAAACAAAGATGCAATCAAAAATCGCAATAATGCCAAGGAGCCTGGAGAGTATGCCGTTAAACCAATGCGTATCCCTACAAAGGCTGATGCCCAGAAAAAAACCGCGCAAAAAAGCCCTACATTGATTTTGAAGGCGTGCATAAAGTCCTTTTAACGCGAATCACTGTTTAAGCAAAAGGATCCTGTAAAATAATCGTTGAATTACGCTCAGGTCCAGTTGACAGCATATGAATAGGCACACCCACGAGCGCTTCAAGCCTGTCAATATAAGCCCGTGCATTCAGAGGTAACTCACTTAAACTTGTCATGTCAGCTGTTGATTCGGACCATCCTGGCATCTCTTCATAGACAGGAATTAAATCCACAAAATCTTCAGCAGATTGCGGTGGATAGGTTAAAACTTTACCCTCAGCATTATGGTAAGCAACCGCAATTTTGATTGTCTCCAAACCATCGAGGACATCTAACTTTGTCAAACATAAACCGGAAAGGCTGTTGAGTTGAACTGAGCGCTTTAGTAACACAGCATCAAACCAGCCACAACGACGTGGGCGGCCGGTTACCGCACCAAATTCGTTACCTCGTTCAGCCAAACGCGCACCCACATTATCTGTTAATTCCGTTGGAAACGGACCCCCACCAACACGTGTCGTATAGGCTTTAGTAATGCCCAGGATATAATCAAGATAAAGTGGTCCAAAACCTGCTCCATTGACAACACTGCCAACGCAAGTATTAGACGAGGTCACAAAAGGGTAGGTACCATGATCGATATCCAGATAAACACCTTGAGCACCTTCAAATAGAATGGCATCACCCTTCTCTCGATGTTCATGCAGCCGGGCTGTTACATCGGTTATCATAGGTCGTAATTCTTCTGCCCATAACAAGGCTTCATCCAGCAACGGCTGCAATTCAACAGCCGGTTGGTTGTAATATTGGGTCAATACGAAATTATGGTAGTCCAATAGTTCTGTGAGTTTTTCCGCAAGGCGTTCTTTGTTTAATAAGTCGCTTACTTTCAATGCACGACGTGCTATTTTATCTTCATAAGCCGGACCAATGCCTCGACCCGTTGTTCCAATAGCCAGTTTACCTTTATGAATTTCACGAGCCTTATCCAACGCAACATGACAAGGTAAAATAAGAGGACAGGCTTGGCTGATGTGTAACCTAGGTCGCACAGAAATACCTTTGTGTTCTAACTCTTTGATTTCAGTCAACAATGCATCAGGTGATAAAACGACACCATTGCCAATATAACAATGAACATGAGACCGAAGCATACCGGATGGAATCAGACGTAAAACAGTCTTTTCACCGTTGATTTTTAACGTATGCCCCGCATTGTGTCCACCTTGATAACGAACTACCACTTGTGCATTCTGTGTTAGCAAGTCAACAATTTTACCCTTGCCTTCATCACCCCACTGTGTACCGACAACAACAACATGTTTACCCATAATAAATTCTTACTCTAAAAAGTAGGACTTAGTTTCTTAACTAAACCCATGATAATTAATATTGGCTCTACCGGAATTGCTGTAGTATGTTCAACTGCCGGGCCAAGGCCCAACCTACTAATCTCATGTAGGCTGGGTCTTGGCCCGGCATTGATTATAAAACCACGGCAATTTGGGTGGATTTACTTAGCATTCACTAAATAGCCTAGCTATTTTTTCATAACAGCACCCTGGCTCTGAAGCAGCCCATGCTTGAAATAATCAAAAAACGCACTGCTTTGATCAAGTACCAGTATATCATTTTTACTGTTAAAACTCGCCTCATATGCTTTTAAACTACGATACAACATAAAAAAATCTTTGTTTTGCCCAAATGCTTGCGCATAAATGGCAGCAGCTTTCGCTTGTCCCTGTGCACGAATAACTTGGCCATCACTGGCAGCTTGCGCCAACAATACAGTCACACGGGCATCAGCCGCAGCCTGGATGGCCTCTGCCTGGGCATGACCATCAGCACGATGACGATTCGCTATTTTTTGCATGTCTGCACGCATGCGTTGATAAATAGCATTACTCGTGTTCGCAGGCAGCTCGATACCTTTAATGCGTACATCAACCACATGAATCCCCAACTGAGCAGCCTGCTCTTCAGCATGCTCACGCAAAACATCCATCACATCATCTCGACCACCTGAAACCACATCTGAAATGGTTCGTTTACCAAACTGAGCACGCAAAGACGTATTGAGTTGTTGTTCAAGCAAAGTTTCTGCTTTGAACTCATTGCCACCGGTTGATTTAAAATATCGAGCCAAGTCTTCTATCTGCCATTTAACGTAATAATCCACCATGACATCCTTCTTCTCGTTTGTCACAATTCGAGATGATTTGATATCAAGCGTCTGAATACGTGTATCAAAAATACGTACATTTTCGATGAAAGGCATTTTTATATGCAAACCAGGAGACAAGACCCGCACGGAACCAGTCTGAGAATCATTGACTAACCGCCCTAACCTCAAAATTATGCCATGTTGTCCTTGCGAAATAATGAACACACTGCTGAGAATTATCAGCACAATAAGAAGCAAAACAACACTCAAAGCTGTTCTCACTGTTTTCATCAATCATTCCTCCCTTGACGTTCAGTGGGTCTTGCTGTTTCACGGCCTTCAAACGAGTCATGAGCGTCCTGCTGGCTGGCTATCGGACTGTTGTTCATCACACCAGGCTTAATTTTATCCACATCAACCCCGCTGACAGCCAACTTATCCAACGGCAAATACAAGAGATTCCCGGCTTTGCTATCGACGATAATTTTACTACTCGCACTGAGTACGCGCTGCATCGTATCAAGATACATACGTTCAGCAGTCACAAAAGGTGACCGTGTATACTCCGGCAACAGCTCTAAAAATTCCGCTGTTTCACCTTTGGCACGCAACACCACTTGCTCGGCAAAGGCTTTTGTTTCTTCGAAAATTCGCTTTGCATTGCCTTCCGCAATCGGGACTACACGGGCAGCATAAGCACGTGCTTGTTCCTTGATCG
>JAJZSG010000138.1 GCA_021849905.1 Pseudomonadota bacterium | reverse complement strand
CGATGGCAGTCGACAAACCGCGGACGCGGTGCGTCAGTATGGATGAGGTAGTGAAGTAGATTTTTTTAAAGTTGAGGCGACATCTTTGTTGACAAATACCGATATCACACCATCCAATTATTTTTCCATTTTGTATTGCAACAAAATGAGGCCAATTCCCATTGATGTTTTGTAAGAAAAAATCTTGGGTTGTATTGATTGGTGGACCCTCTAAAAAAGATAGGTATTTATGCTCACGAGCAACACTGTCGACGGCAGACCAAAAGTCGTTAACGTGCGCTTCGGTTATAGGGACAATTTCAAAATTCATTTGTTGGCTCGCTTAAGTTAAATTGTTTGAAGCAGGAACCCAACGATACAAAGTCGGCACAGAGATACCAAGATTTTGTGCAACATCTTTAGGTAACGTGCCATTCGCCAATAATTGTTTTGCCGATTCAATCTTGCTTTGAGTCATTTTACGTTTTCGACCACCCACTCGTCCTTTTGCTTTTGCAGCGGCGAGTCCAGCTTTCGTTCTTTCAGCAATTAATTCACGTTCCATTTGCGCAAGACTTGCCATAACATAGAAAAAGCACCGACCTGCTGGTGTGGATGTGTCGACATTATCAGTAATACTTTTAAAGTGGATTTCTTTTTGATGCAACTGATTAACCAAATCAATCAACCCTTTAACAGTACGACCCAATCGATCAAGCTTCCAAACAACTAACGTATCATTTTTTCTTAAGACTTCAAGAGCCATATCCAATCCGGGACGACTTGTTTTAGTCCCTGATATTTGATCTTGATAAAGCTTTTCGCAGCCGACCTCTTTTAATGCAGAAAGCTGTAGGTCTAAATTTTGATCTACTGTTGAAACACGTGCATAACCAACCAGCATGATAAATCCTCTATTGCAAAACCCAACGACCGTTTAGTTTAATTGCGTCGTGCATGGCATCTGGTGCTAAATCTATTTCTCCGGGCCACGTAAGCACTCCATATTCAAGATGAGCTTGATTAAATAGGTCTCGATCTTGAAGTGCTGCAAAAACACCTGCACGTTCACTCAT
This sequence comes from Pseudomonadota bacterium, assembly GCA_021849905.1. Classification (GTDB taxonomy): domain Bacteria; phylum Pseudomonadota; class Gammaproteobacteria; order Legionellales; family Legionellaceae; genus DDPF01. The sequence goes on along the minus strand of JAJZSG010000138.1, from coordinate 3,243 downwards.
GATTAATTGGATCATTTCAACAACGCCATGAGCACCATCATTAAATTCAACTTCAAGCATATAATTCGCCAATGGTTTAACTTTCGTTAATCGCCAAGGAGCAGTGCACACTATTCCAGGGGCGATATTTTCTTTGGTACAGTTTTTGTTCGCATAATTTCCAATCCTCCAGTAATTCCGCACGATGTTGAAATGCCCATTCCAGTACTAAAGCTAATGCTCGGCGAGGCATCGACCCACGAACAACTTCTAATGTATGAATATCAACTAGAACTTCATATTCTGCATATAGGGCGTGAAAATGTGGCGGTGCGTGATCACCCCAAAACATTTGAATTAAAATTCCATAAAATGTACTGATCGTTGGCATCTACTTCTTGTCCTTATTCTTAAAACTCATGTGAAGTATAATGTAATAAGAAAGCTATATCAAGAATGGTTATCGAGAACTCAATACTTCAATAAACACGGTGATTCTGTCATTTTCAGAAGAAAACTGCACGGATTTCAGAAGGCAACTGCACTAGAAGATTTTACTCGATGATCAAGTTTTTAGATTTGACAGGTCAAATCTAAAAACTTGATCATCGAGTCATACAGCAAATCATTGATTCGGATAATCCGGTAATCAGCTTGCAGGAATGCCAGCAACAGATAAAAATGTGGTTCCTCTTGCCTCCTCGAAAAAACATCTAAACCATCGGATTTTAGGACGACTTGAGCCAACTGTTAATCATCACGCTAAAGGGACCTTTATGTCATCACCATAATGGGACCACCTTGTCATCACTTTAATGGGACCGGGTTGTCATCACCATAATGCACCCACCTTGTCATCACCTTAAAGGGACCACCCTAATAACGTATTAAACATTCGAATGACGGAGTAATTTTATTCTTGGGTTAACACTTAAGGAGGACATTGCAATGTCGAATAGGAGGTTTGATATGTATCAGTATCGTCAAATTATATTCAGGTTACGCCAGGGAGATAGTATCCGCGGCATAGCACAGGCAAAATTAGCCGATCGCAAAAAAATTCGGCAAATTCATGCCATGGCTATTCAGCAAGGTTGGCTAAACATCCAACGGGATTTGCCCACCGATGAGGAGTTATTAACGTGTTTTAAATCACGCAAAAGCGTACCTCAATCATCGTTAACAACACCCTATAAAGATCAAATAGAAGAATGGGTTAAGCAAGGCATTCAGGCAAGCACTATTCATGCGGCGTTACAACGACAATATGGGTTTTCAGGAAGCTATAATGCCGTACAGCGTTTGGTAAAGCGCCTGAAGGACCAGGCCTCACCAGTCACTATGATGCTTGATTTTCAACCTGGAGAATGTGTTCAAGTTGATTTTGGTGCAGGGCCAAAACTGATTGATGAACCCACTGGCCTTGTTACTAAAACGTGGATTTTTTTGATGGTATTAGCATGGAGTCGTCATATGTATGCTGAGATTGTTCTTAGACAAGACGTTGAGACTTGGCTGGGATGTCATCGCCGTGCATTTGAATGGTTCAACGGGACTCCTAAAAAAATTATTATTGATAATGCCAAATGTGCTATCACAAAGGCTTGCTATCATGATCCCGTGGTGCAGCGGTCGTATGGTGATTGTGCCGAAGGGTATGGTTTTATTATTTCAGCCTGCCCACCACATGATCCTCAAAAAAAAGGTCGCGTTGAAAGCGGTGCAAAATATGTAAAGAATGCGTTCGTTCCTTTGCGCTCATTTAGAAACCTGGTTGATGCCAATCAACAACTTAGAGCGTGGCTTTTGGAAACCGCAGGGAATCGTATCCATGGTAGCACCCATGAGAAGCCGCTTACTCTTTTTGAGACAGAGCGACATCTCCTAAAACCCTTGCCTGATCAGCCACCAGAATTAGCCGTTTGGGAAAAAGTAACGGTGCACGGTAATTGTCATGTGCAGTTTTTAAAATGTTATTACTCGGTACCGTTTCGGTTGGTTAGGCTAGAACTATGGCTTCGCGCATCCGAAACAACGGTTCGTCTTTACCGTGATCATGAGCTAGTTGCCGTCCATCCCCGCCTATTGAAATATGGTTCTAAACATAGTTTGGATGAACACCTTCCTCCGAATGCGTTGGCCTATTGTATGCGCGACCCACAATGGTGTTTAGAGCAAGCTCGTCAAATAGGTGCTCACTGTGAGCAAGTGATTCAACAATTACTTGTCGCGTCCGTAGTTGATTATTTAAGAGGGGCTCAAGGCATCATCGGACTACAAAAAAAATATGGGAATGCCCGTTTAGATGCCGCTTGTAAACGAGCACTTTCGTTCCAAAGCGGTTACTACAAAACGGTCAAATCCATTTTACAACAGGGGTTGGAATATGCGCCACTCCCTGAGAACAAGGTGTTTGATGCCTTGGCAGAAGCCTACACCGGCAAAGGTCGCTTCTGCCGAGATACATCAACACTACTTCAATAACCTAAAGAGGAAAGTTACCAATGACACATCCAATGCCAGAAATAAACACGCTGCTTAGGCAGTTGAAATTATCGCATATCGTCGATAATTTACCACAACGCAATCGGGATGCTATTGCTAATAAATTAGCCTATCCTGAGTTTTTGTCACTGTTATTACAAGATGAAATGTTGGGCCGAGACAATAATAAATTTAAGGCGCGCATCAAGCGTGCCTGTATCAGACATGATAAAACGCTTGAAAATTTTGATTTTAATTTTAACCCCAAAATTAATCGTGCCCAGATCCAAGAGCTTGCATCGTGTCGATTCATCAAAGAAAAATCGCCTGTTTTAATCGTCGGTCCCACCGGCACCGGTAAAAGTCATATAGCGCAAGCACTTGCTCATTGCGCTATACGCCAAGGCATTGATGTATTATGGCTTTCTCAAACAAAATTATTCTCAGAACTTCAAGCAGCCCGCGCCTCTGGACGTTATGACAGGAAGTTTTCTGAATTATCAAAAATCCCACTGTTAATTATCGATGACTTTGGTTTAAGGCCTATTCGCTCTCCTCAGGATGAAGATTTTCATGATTTAATTTCCCAGCGATATGAAAATGCGTCAACACTTGTGACCAGTAATCTTGATTTTAATGAATGGGGTGATGCATTCCCAAACCGTTTATTAGTATCCTGTCACAATCGCCGGGTAAGTGCCTGTCAGGGAGCTCGGACTAACCCGAGCCGCGCGCGTAAGCAAGCGGAATTTTTAAAAAAAACACAAAATATTTAAAAGT
>JAJZSG010000137.1 GCA_021849905.1 Pseudomonadota bacterium | reverse complement strand
GAGTCCATATACGTAGGCGGGGGTAGCAATTGTCAACACGCCCTAGAAAGTTCAAAACAATTTCAAATGCCTTATTGAAAGTGCCTAGACCTTCATTTTTGATTACCTCAACAGCGAAAGAAGTAAAAAACATGAACCCTTATTTAATTGGGAACACATCATTGGTATTAATAGACCAGTCAGCCGAATAATCATTATTCGATTTCAAGACAACGACTTTATAAGCATATTTTTTGTTTTGGTTGTCAAAAAATTCGATAATAATTAGACATCCTTGTTTGATGTTTTAAAGAAAAGTAGTGCGAGGTTTGTTATCATATAATACATCAAACATAATCAGCCCTAGTAAAAGGGCTAACTGACAAGCTTCATTTATTACTAAACAGCATCTTCATCTTCCGTCGTTTCAGTACCTTGCTTTTCTTGCTGTATTCGCAAATAAATTTCTTCACGATGCACAGAAACATCTTTTGGCGCATTAATACCTAAGCGTACCTGATTGCCTTTAACACCTAAAACAGTAATATTGACATCATCACCGATAATCAGTGTTTCACCAATACGCCGAGTTAAAATTAACATAATCACATCTCCCTTACAAAGCAGTCGCCTTATTTTCCATAGAAGGCATCCATGGTGTTCCTAGCAACTACAGTCTGAATAAATAAAAATCAAATAAACTGCGTCAATCATTATTGTACAGGATTTTTATTAACTAAACCTTAAGAGAAAGCAATATTTGTGTTTTTATTAACCTAAACATCATGCGACAGACCATGTATCAATCAGATTGACCTGCTTTGAAATAAATACATAGAAAAATCAACGGGATATAAGCAATCATAAAACCAATAAAGCCATCGATATAATGAAATCCGACCGACATCGCCAAAGGAAACAGCCATAACGTATTTAAAATAACAACAGCAAATGTAACCTTTATATGTCCATTTAGTCGCCGCGAAGCGCGTTGATAGGCGTGGCTTCGATGCGCTTCATAGATTCTATAGCCTGCTAAGGCTCGACTAATCAAGGTATAGGAGGCATCAACAATAAATACACCGAGTAAAATAATCCAACTCCAAAAATAAACAGGCTGAATTGATGCGCCTTGAATCGATAAAACACCCAAAATAAAACCTAAAAATCCACTACCAGCATCCCCCATAAAAATGCGAGCAAATGGAAAGTTCCAAACTAAAAATCCTGCAACAGAAATCGCCAACAGTAACGGCAAGAACACTAGATAAGCTCGTCCACTAAACCCATACAAACAAGCAACACTGAGGCAAACACTAATGGCTTCAAACCCGGCAAGGCCATCAATCCCATCCATAAAATTATATAAATTCAGTAGCCAAACCAGATAGATAACTAAGAAACTCGCTAATAATAGGTGATTGGACACACAAAATCCTAAAAAACACAGGCTAGACATTCCACCTAACCACCACACAGCAATTACACAGAAGAAAACATGTCCTAAGAACCGCCAAGATGCAGAAATCGAGTAATGATCATCCAAAAAACCCAGACTCGCGACACCCAACCCCAAAACAATAAAAGCCATGCTTTCTATTAATGTCACAAGACCCAAATATTCAAAAACAGGAATGGTGATTAAAAACGACACCACAAAAGCAACACCACCCCCACGAGGCGTGGGTATCACGTGAGAGCTTCTATGATTTGGACAATCGATAATATTGTGTGCTAACGCATAACGCCTAAGCACATACGTCAAAACATTGGATAGTATAAATACGGCAAATAAAACATAAAACATTCAGGGAATAAACCTCTCACTTTGGCTCTACCTAAATTGCCGTGGTTTTTTATAATCAATGCTGGGTCAAGACCCAGCCTACATCAGCTTGGTAGGTTGGGCCTTGGCCCAACAATTGAACATACAACGGCAATTCCGGTAGAATCCTCACTTTTCAATGCGAATTTTAACATAATGCAGCAATAGGCTCAAAATATGCAGAAACCATTTCTGGGCTAATATCAGCAAGCGTTGATGGTTGCCAATGAGGTGTATTATCTTTATCGATTAATAATGCACGAACGCCCTCATAAAAATCAGAACCCATCATAAAATGTGCAGTCAAACCAAGATCCATCGCTAAACACGCATCGAGCGTCATATGGCGTGCTTTATCTAGTTGTGAATACGTTACCTTTAAACTCAAAGGTGATTTTTGCATCAAACTTTGATGTGTTTTTTTACACCAATCATTATCACCATCAACCAGCGCTGATAGAATAGACTCAATGTTTTGATATTTAAAATAGAAATCAATATTCTCATGTAAGATGTTCGGCTCCTCTGGGACAAACGTTGAAAACGATTGAAGTAATTTGGTGACCTGCTCATGGGGATGCACTGATAAGTCAGCATCGATTAGCGCTGCTAAAACAAAAGGATGATCAGATGATTCAATCACATGTTTCACTAAACCAAACTGATACGATTCAATACCAGTCAATCTCGCACCAACAAGGCCTAAGTAAATACCGCCATAACCAGGACAACGCGATAAAAGATAACTTGCACCAATATCAGGATAAAACCCAATTCCTGTTTCAGGCATTGCAAAAACAAAACGTTCGCTAGCAACAGGATGAGAGCCGTGTAAAGAAATTCCAACACCACCACCCATTGTGATCCCATCCATCAAGGCAATGTAAGGTTTTTTAAAATGGTGTATAAATCGATTTAGACGATACTCATGCTCAAAAAAATCCATTTGGTTTGCATGGTTTTGAGTTCCCAGCTCATAAATCGCTCGAACATCACCGCCAGCACAAAAGGCTCTGCCCCCATTAGCGCGCACGACAACAGCATGAATTGAATTGTCATCTTGCCAAATTTGTAACTGACTCTGTAAGGCACTAATCATGGGTAATGTGAGTGCATTTAAGGCGTTGATACGGTTTAATGTCACTAAACCAATATGCTTTTCATGACTAAAGCAAATATCGTCTGTCATCGTCATAATCCCTTAAACAAAGCAGGCCGTTTCTCAAGAAAAGCACTAACACCTTCTGTTTTATCCATGCTAGCACACACTTTTGAAAAATGTACGGCCTCTAAATGAAGTGCATCCGTGAGTGATAAATCATATCCGTGATTAATCACATCCATCACTCCAGCGATAGCAAGGGGTGCCATCGTCAAAATATCGGTTAAAACGTGTATTGATTTAGTCATCAATGCGTCAGGCTCAACCACGTCCATCACGAGCCCCCAAGACAGCGCTGTGGCTGCATCAATAGAGCGACCCGTCAAACACAAATCCATAGCGCGTCCCTTGCCAACCAAACGTCCCAAACGCTGGGTTCCACCATACCCAGGAATGACACCTAATTTTATTTCTGGCTGACCAAATTGAGCCGTACTTGATGCAATACGTAAGGTTGCAGCCATCGCTAATTCGCACCCCCCACCAAAAGCATAGCCATTGATAGCGGCAAGCGTTGGTTTACCCAGTGTTTCCAGCTGACGAAAAACGGCTTGACCAAAACAAGCAAACGCATAGCCGCTTTGTGCATCGCATTCAGCTAACCGGTTAATATCGGCACCAGCACAAAACGCACGCCCTTTTCCTGTCAGCAAAACACCCTTTACAGCGTCATTATTTTTAGCCTGCGTCAACAGGTCAGATAATGTCGATAACACATCGCTATTCAATGCATTTAATTTTTCAGGACGATTTAACGTCAATGTTAAGATGCCTGAGTTTAGTTGTTGTTCAATCATGTGAACGGTTCTCCATCAGATAATAGAATAGGCCTCATCCAAGACCGATTTGGCAATAATTTCACGCATAATTTCATTCGTTCCTTCAAGTATTTGATGCACACGCAGATCGCGAAAAATACGCTCGATATGATAATCACGTAAATACCCATAGCCTCCATGCAATTGCATCGCTTTATCACTGATGCGAAACGCTATATCAGTCGCCAAGCGCTTAGCCATTGCACAATACATGGGCGCATCGGGATGCGCTTTATCCAGTGCATCAGCTGCTCGATACACCATCAGACGTGCTGCTTCAAAGTCCGTTAACATATCTGCAAAATAAAATCGCAGTGCTTGCATCTCACTCAAGCACTTACCAAACTGCTTGCGCTCATGCAAATACGCTTGAGTCAATCGTAAACAGGCGGCAGCACCCCCTAATGAGCAGGCTGCAATGTTAATACGCCCCCCGTTTAAGGCATTTAAAGCAATCTTAAAGCCCATGCCTTCCTGACCGACACGATTAGAAATCGGTACACGGCAATTTTCGAAAAATAACATCGTCGTGGGC
>JAJZSG010000136.1 GCA_021849905.1 Pseudomonadota bacterium | reverse complement strand
CTATTCCGGCAAACGTCACGAGCCTTGGCTTAGGTGCGAATGATTTACCCCTCAAAGGTCTCTCCAAAATGGTGGAAATTTTTGCAGCTATTCCAGCAAACGTCACGAGCCTTGATCTTGGCAGGGAATTCTTCAGATTACCAACAGACCAACTACAACAAATGGCTGTCGCTATTCCAGCCAGCATCACAAACCTTCATTTAGGCACGAGTGACTTTTTGTTCCGCGACATAAACAGACTGGTTCAATTTCTTACTTTTATTCGATCAAACGTCACAAGCCTTCATTTTGGCAAGACTAAGCTTTCCACCGGACAACTAGTAAAAGTTTTTGCAGCTATTCCGTTTAACGTCACGAGCCTCGATTTAGGCGAGAACAGTCTTTGGGATAAAAGTTCAGACTCACTAGCAAAAGTCTTTGGCGCTATTCCATCTAACGTCACGAGCCTTGATTTAAACGAGAATAATGATAGGCGCTTCATTACAGTAGCCGAAAAAGTAAGGGTCCTTGCCGCTATTCCACACTCTATCACAAGCCTTACCCTAGGCCGTGATGATCTTGAATTTTACACTGCAGCTCAAGAGATACAAATAGTTTCCGCTATTCCACCCAACGTCACAAACCTCGATTTAAATAAGCACAGACGTAATAACTTAAGAATTACTGATATATTGCTTAAACTCCCTGGTTCAATCTCAATTGTTACGGTAAACGGGAAGTCAGCTACTCCCGTAGAGCATTTGCTTGATATTGTATTTCCTAACGCAATCAGGTCCGATTTTTTTAATAGTCCCTACTTAGACCCCATTCAGCCAAACTTCACCATTGACAATGCATTACTGATTGAAATCATCAATTATCTGCAACGACACCATTCCCCCATGGGTTGCTTAGTAACGGCCATGCTACTCGATGGGAAAATTGCGACTACTTGCACTGAAACTCAAGCACAAGATACAGAATCCATGACCAAGCGCGCACTGGCCGCGATTTCTTTTTATTGCAAAGCCGCTTGTAACTCAACCCTAAAACCACACATTGAGTACCTGCTATGGCATGAGCGAGTGACAACCGATAATCCAGCGGTACAACAAGCATTGAGCCAATATCGCTTGTCTCCTGAGCGGCTTGCTGCAGGTTTGGGGTTTTTTAGGGGCGCGGCTGAGCTTGAACAACATGACCTGCTAGAACTTGCCGACCACACAGTCGCAGAGATGATGAGCATTTCATCTCTGGCTGAATTGATTAACGACCTGTCTGATAGCTCTCTCAATAATGCAGCATGCCATAACCACCAGAAATAGTTTCACAAGCAACGCAATGATCAAAAAGGTGAAAGCCCTACCGTTTCAGTGCTTAATGCATCCTAAAAAGGCATCAACCTGAATAAAATGCACGTCCCAGTCAGGTCGTTTAAATTGTTGCAAACGTTTCATTTGAGAAGCTCTGCGCGAACTATCAGGTCGCGCATATTCCATGATTAAATCGCCCCAACCCATCCCATCAAGCGGATTAAGATAGTCAATAATATCACAAGCTATTTCTTTAAAAACAGGTAAATCGCTGGCTATTACTGGCACGCCTAATGCCAATGCCTCAACCACCGGTAAACCATACCCTTCAACAAAAGAAGGCATCAACAACGCTTGACTATGATGCAAATAAGTTACTAAATCTGCATCATTGCAACGAGAAATCTCGGTTACATACCCCTTTAACATTTGACAACGTTCAAGCATATCAACAGCATTCTCGCACTCCCATCCGCGCTGACCAATAACAACAAGATGCGGGGTTTTTTCACCAAAGTGTTGAACCAAACGACGCCAGAGTTGAAACACCATGACATGATTTTTTCGTGGCTCAATGGTACCTAAAATAACAAAATAAGGTTTGTCCATAAGAGGAGCTTCTGGTGGCAAAAGAGGAATCCCCGATGCCAATAAAGCAACAACAGCCGGGGGCATCATTTGATGGGTTTGACGAGCGTAATCAGTCAGATCATTTAGTGTTGCCTGCGAGTTGGTGATAACACCTGCACCAAAAGACAAAACATAATTCATCTTTGTGACATGACGACTATCTTCACCTGGGCTGCAATATTCAGGATAGATGATTGGAATGATATCATGCACAAAAAAAATAGGCTTAACCCCTAATTTTCTTATCATTCGCTCATAATCTGACTGCCCAAGCCCAATATGCCCCGTGTTCAACAAAAAAGTATGCGGTGGAATTTGTTCAAAACACTTTAAAACCATTCCTTTTAGAACAATAAACCTGAGGACCCATTTGGAGGCAGGCTTAAGCAACCATGCAAATAAGGCTTCAGACTGCACACGAGATAGAATAAAACTGCGACCAGCCCAACCAATCCAGGCATAAGCCCTGTGCTCATAATGACGCACATAAGCCATAGTGACTCTATCAATACCCGTTAAAGTCTTGCCTTTTATTGAGCGACGAAGTAGTCGAGTCACATCAAGAATAACCGTTAATTGATCCATTGTTGTAGCCAATTGATCATGTAATCTTGTGTCTCAGAGGGGGCTTGATCGATACTTTGCATACAAACAAAGGCAACCTGATTGTTTTTTTGAGCATGATTTAAACGTGATTTTATTTTTTTCAAAGAATGCGTTGCTCCATTAACCATAACTGATTGACAATCTGAGGCAAAAATAATGCGCTTTTGTTTAATATCCAAATGAACCATCAAGGGAATACTTGACACGTGTTGAGGATGTCGAAATGGATAACGAATATTATCCAATACACACTGAGGATGATGCATTACATAGTTATCAAACGTATTTTTAATTAAAGGAAAGGGCGCATGAGGTAGAAGATAAAACTGCTTATTCCATCCAGCGATTTTAGCGCTCCCTTCTTGCCAAGCTCTGTGTGGATTAGTTTTTAGTTGTAAATTCATCCCGATACATGACAAAATCTTTTTTTTAATTTTGTAAGACCATTTTTGGCCGACTTGTGTCTTCCATTCGCCACGGAGCACACTCTTGTTGTTTTTAAAAAAATCATCCGGTCTAACATCACGTATAATAAAAAAATCATCATTAAAATATAAAAACTGGTTCGATAATCCCTTAATTTGCCAGATTAACCACTCTATACTTAAACTATTGAAAACGGGGAACTCAGCACCGACATCTCGCAACAACTCATTTTGGTTAATCATTTTAATCTTGTTTCCAAAGTCTGTGCCTTTGAGATCAATAACCGTTTGGGGCGTTTGTTGATTACTAATTATATAAATTGTTCTAATCCATGGAGCAAAACGACGCAAGGCATGAAGACAATAATGAATTTCATTGTGCTGATGAATGCGCGTTGGTTCTACGGCCACGTCTTTTTCAATACCCTGTTCTCGACAAAAGGTCTTTAATTTTTCTTGATAAACAGGATCATATCCATCAACCCATGAAATAACCGCATCGATAGGATTCATTGGTATTTGTTCCTGTGTAGAGGACATAAGAATATTAAAGCGAGTAGACCTTAACGCCATCGGAGTAAGCAACCAAAATATGATCCGCTAATCGTGTTCCAAATAGTCCATTTTCAACCACGCCAGGAATGGTATTGATCGTATCTTCAAGGGTCTTTGGCAAACAGCCTAAGGGCATATTATGAACATCCAGAATAATATTACCATTATCCGTTAAAAAGCCTTGTCGATAAATAGGGTCACCGCCTAGCTTCACCAATTCACGCGCCACATAACTCCGTGCCATTGGAATCACCTCCACAGCGACAGGAAAGGCACCCAGATGCTGAACTCGTTTTGTTTCATCAACGATACAAACGAACGTCGTCGCAGCTGACGCAATAATTTTTTCGCGCGTTAAAGCACCACCGCCCCCTTTGATTAATTCGAACCGGGCATTCACTTCATCAGCGCCATCTATATATACAGGAACCTCATTCGCGACGTTCAACTCAATCACAGGAATGCCTGCCGCACGCAAACGTAATTCGGTAGCAAGCGAACTCGCAACGCACGCATCAATGAGGTGTCGTATCTTTGCCAATTCATCAATAAAATAATTGACTGTAGAGCCTGTCCCCACACCGACTATCATATTATCTTTGATATAAGACAATGCTTCACGAGCAACGTTTGCTTTAAGCGTACTCATTATAACCAATAGACAAAGATGAATAGAAATAGCCAAACCACGTCAACAAAATGCCAATACCACGCCACAGCTTCAAACGCAAAATGTCGTTCGGGCGTAAAATGACCTCGCAAGGAACGCACTAAAATCACGATAAGCATAATGGTTCCAATGGTGACATGCAGACCATGAAAGCCAGTTAACATGAAAAACGTTGTGCCATAAATTCCCGCGTTCAGCGTTAAATTTAGCTCTGTATATGCTTCATGGTATTCATAGGCTTGCAGCGTTAGAAACAACAGCCCTAATAAAGCGGTTAAAAATAAACCGATCTCCAACTGTCGTCGTTTATTTAGTTTCAACGC
>JAJZSG010000135.1 GCA_021849905.1 Pseudomonadota bacterium | reverse complement strand
CGTGGATCGGGTAAATCTCCAAAATACTCTACTAAACCATTCGACATCAAATAGCCTCATTTTATAAAATGAGGCTATTTGATCATAACTTACTGCTATTTAAAAGATTTTGGTGATCTTGCCCTGATATGATTATTGAGTTATTCATTTTAGATTCTATGTTGATGGTATTATTAAGAGGAGATTAAAGTGTCTACATTGCGTCTACATGACTTCTTCAAATTTTCTAAAACTACTCGTAACTACTTGATTTTATTGGTGGGCCCACTAGGACTTGAACCTAGGACCAACGGATTATGAGTCCGCTGCTCTAACCAACTGAGCTATAGGCCCGCATATGGTGATTGTAATCGTAAATGCAGTTTTATTCTATGTTTTTTTTATAATTTTGCTTCTTCTGATAAAAAGAAGAAGCAAATAAGTTGAGCATTAGCTCTCATCTCCTTCTAAAAAGCTTCGTAGCTTTTCTGAGCGAGAGGGATGGCGAAGTTTACGAAGAGCTTTTGCTTCAATTTGACGTATACGTTCGCGTGTTACGTCAAATTGTTTGCCCACTTCTTCTAAAGTATGATCAGTATTCATTTCTATACCGAAACGCATACGTAATACTTTTGCTTCACGCGGTGTTAGCGTTTCCAGGATTTCCAAGGTTGCTTCTCGAAGGCCTTCAGCTGTTGCACAGTCAATAGGCGACTCGATGTTATCATCTTGGATGAAGTCACCTAGGTGCGACTCATCGTCGTCACCCACCGGTGTTTCCATAGAAATAGGCTCTTTAGCTATTTTTAGAACTTTTCGAATCTTATCTTCACTTAAGTCCATCTTTTCGGCTAATTCTTCAGGTGTTGCCTCATGCCCGGTTTCTTGTAAAATTTGCCTTGAAATACGGTTGAGTTTATTAATAGTTTCAATCATATGAACAGGAATACGAATAGTCCGGGCCTGATCAGCAATAGAACGCGTTATCGCTTGACGAATCCACCAGGTTGCATAAGTCGAGAACTTATAACCTCGCCGATATTCAAATTTATCAACGGCTTTCATTAAACCAATGTTGCCTTCTTGAATCAAATCCAAAAATTGCAGACCGCGATTGGTGTATTTTTTTGCAATCGAGATAACGAGTCTTAAATTCGCTTCGACCATTTCCTTTTTTGCACGACGAGCTTTAGATTCGCCCAATGACATTTCACGATTTATTTCCTTTATTTCACTAATTGTCAAACCATATTCTTTTTCAAATGACGCGAGTCTAGATTGCAGGTGTTTGATGTCTTGAGTGAATTCATTGATACGAGCTAAATCCAGTTTTTTTTGATTTTTGTTGGTTAGCACGTCTAGCCATTCAAGATCAGTTTCATGACCTGGGAATGTTTCAATAAACAATTTACGTGGTATGCGCGCTTTATCGATACAAAACTTCATGATATTACGCTCAAATTCACGAATATGATTTCTTAATTGACGAAAATGGCGTGTTAATTTATCAACTTGTTTTGATGTTAATTTTAACTTCAAAAATGATTGTGACATCAATTCGAGTAAGTCGGAGGTTTGCTGTGTCGTTCGTCCATGCTCTTTTAGTGAAACCATGGCTCTATCGAAATGTTCACGAAGCTCATCAAAATAGATTTTCGCTTGCTCAGGATTCGGACCTTCATCAACCTCTACAAGGGCGCCTTCGCCAGCATCGCCGTCGTCTGTGTCCTCGATGATATCGTTGACAACATCGATAATGGTATCTTGTTGAGTCTCATCTAACATTGAACCGATACTAGACGGTGGAGCACTGTCATCATCAGAAAAGCCACTGATAACTTCATTTAAACGCATTTCATCGGTTAAAACGAGATCATAATCGGCTAACACCAACTCCACAGTTTCTGGGTAATGCGCAAGTGATTTAAGAACCTGGTAAATACCTTCTTCAATCCGTTTTGCGATGCGTATTTCGCCTTCGCGAGTCAACAGTTCAACAGTACCCATTTCACGCATGTACATGCGAACAGGGTCGGTTGTGCGTCCTGTTTCTTTGTCAAGGGACGCAACAACTGCGGCAGCTTCTTCAATGTCTTCAGGCGCTTCTTCAGTGTTTCCCAGTAAAGCTAACTCATCATCATCGGGTGGACGCTCAAATACCTTGATATTCATGCCTTCCAGCATGCTGATGATAACGTCGAAATGTTCGGTATCAACAATATTAGGCAACAAATCATTTATTTGTGCATAAGTCAGGTAATTTTGGTCTTTTCCTAGACTAATAACTTTAGTGATCTGCGAACGATGTTGTTCTTGGTCATTATTTGAGCTCATATATACTCATAAGAGGAACGTTAAAGGCTAAAAAATTGACTTAATTATAAACTGGCTTGATTCAATATGCTAGCTTGTGGTTACTTTTTTCCATCATTATTTAAATTTTGGGTTTTGGTATGTGTTTTAGACGGGCATCAATAATTCTAGTTTGATGCCCCCTTATGTTCTTTAAGCATTTTTTGAAGCGCGAGTTGTTCTGTTTTAGATAATCCTTCAGTACGCGATTTTTTTATCAACAATTGTATCGCATTTTCCTGATTTTGTTTGGTTAAAAAAATAACGATATCAATGAATTCTTTTGCCAGCGCATCATCGGGAACCTGGTGTTCCCATGCAGCTAATTTGTTGATAGAGTCAAATAGCGGTGATTCCCGCCATGATTCAACTAATTTGGCTGTGTTGATTCTTGGGTTGTGAGCAATTTGCTCCATCATGGTTTTTAAAACTTGGTGACGTTCGTTATCTAATACACAATCTTGTAGTTTTTCAAAACACATTGAGTATAGCTCTGGATTTTGTAATAGAAGGGCTGTCGCGACTCGAAGGGGTGTTCTCGTAATCGTTGTGTTAGATTCAGGCATTTTTTCAATGGATTTTTCATCAATTAATTGATTGATGCGATGTCTTTCTATTAACGTTAGGCGGGCTAGTTCATCTATCATCAACTGCTTGTAGGGACCATCCGTCATTTTTAACAGGTAAGGTTTTGCCGCGTTAACCAGTTGGCTTTTACCGGTTAGTCTTTTGAGATCGATATTTTGCGTGAGTGTATCAAAGAAAAATTGATTCAGTGGTGTCGCTTTATTTAGGCGATTAATAAAGGCTTCTTGGCCTTCTTCTCTGACTAAACTGTCAGGGTCATGTCCTTCTGGTAAAAAGATAAAGCTGGCATCAAGACCTGTATTGAGCTGAGGCAAGCTGTTTTCCAGAGCCCGCCATGCTGCTTTTAATCCAGCGCTGTCTCCATCAAAACAAAAAACAAGTTGTTTTGTATGTTTACTAAGCAGTTGAATATGATACGTGCTTGTTGCTGTTCCTAATGTGGCGACAGCATTTATAATGCCATGTTGTGCTAGGGCGATGACGTCCATGTAGCCTTCGACAATCAGTATATTCGTTATTTTGATTTGTTGTTGCAGAATTTGATGCAGACCATACAATTCCCGGTTTTTTTGAAAAATGACTGTTTCGGGTGAGTTTAAGTATTTGGGCTTTTGATCGGGTTCAATTGATCTTCCACCAAATCCGATGATACGTCCATTTCGGTCGTGAATTGGAAACATAATCCGTTGTCTGTATCGGTCATATGTTTTTCCATCATCTTTTTGAATTATCATGCCGCTGGCCAATAGCTCTTGCTTATTTTGCTTAAAAGATGTTTCAAGCGTATGCCAGCCTTGTGGTGCATAGCCAAGCTGATATAGTTTGGCTATTTCGCCACTGACATGGCGTTTTTTTAAGTATTCGATGGCGACCTGTCCTGATGACTTTAAAGTGTGCTGATAAAACTGAGTAACACGCTGAAGGAGTTCGTAGAGGTTGAGTGACTGTTTGTGTTTTTCAGGATTTTTTTCACGAGGTACAACAAGGCCTGTACGTGTAGCTAGTGTGTCAATGGCATCAGGAAAATTTAAGTTCAAATAATTAATCGCAAAACTAATGACGTTTCCACTCGCACCACAGCCAAAGCAATGATAAAACTGTTTTTTTGAAATAACGTTGAAGGATGGGTTTTTTTCGTTGTGAAAGGGACAGCAGGCAATATAGCTCGTTCCACGTTTTTTAAGGGGAACGTAGCTGTCAATAAATTCAACAATATCTGTTAGATTTAATAATTCATCGATAAAAGATTGTGGGATAAGCCCCTGCATTATCGAGGGACTCAACTCAACCTGGCTTTAATCAGCCTACTAACCTGAGCCATATCGGCACGGCCCTGCAATTTTGGCTTTAAATCAGCCATAACTTTACTCATATCACTCATCTTCTGGGCGCCGGTGAATGTGAATGCACTATCAATCAACGCTACAATTTCCTCGCTAGATAAGGGTTCAGGTAAATATTGACTGATTAATGTCAATTCAAACTCTTCCTGGGCAACAAGGTCGTCTCTGCCTGCAGCACGAAACTGAGAAATTGATTCGTTACGTTGCTTTGCAAGTTTATCAAGTATAACCAATACCCTAGCATCATCAACGTCAATTCGTTCATCAACTTCAATTTGTTTAATTGCAGCAGCAATCAGACGAAGCGCATCCAGTTTTTTTTTGTC
>JAJZSG010000017.1 GCA_021849905.1 Pseudomonadota bacterium | reverse complement strand
GCAGTGAATAGTAATGATTGGAATGCTATTTGTGATCGGCATATACAAGAAGCGGTATATCATAAAGCAGCATAATTACACAAACTAAAATACACTTCCTATCGCGAATGGTTTTGGTTAAGGATTTAACAACAATGTCTTGCGTATCTTTGATTACATCGACAACTAGTCCAAATTGCTGTGCACCGGCTTGTAACACCACAATACTAATACTTTTTTGTAACTGTTCAACAAAAGACTCTGGCTGACTTGCCGTCAAGATTTGCTCCAAAGAAATAAGCGGTAATAATTTTCCACGCAATCGATAGACGGGCAGCTGATAAACCCATTCCACTTTGCCATTATTTTCATTATCAACAACCAATAACTCAACCACATTCACTTGAGGGATGGCATATTCGGCCTGATTGGACTCAATGATTAATGCAGGGATAATCGAGAGCGTTAACGGAATTTTGATTTTTATTGAAAAGCCTAATCCAAACACACTGTTAATATCTAAAGAACCCCCTATTTTTTCGATTTGTGTTTTAACCACATCCATTCCAACCCCACGACCCGAAATTGCAGTGACTTGAGCGGCCGTTGAAAAGCCTGGCATTAAAATTAAGTTAACAATTTCTCTCTCACTCATCTGTTGAAGTTGCACACGATTAAACCAACCTAACTTTTCAGCTTTTGCCTTTACTGCATCCAAATCGATGCCGTTGCCGTCATCATTGATTTCAATAATGACCTCACCACTTTCATGATAAGCCTGCAATTGAATAGTTCCTATGGCTTTTTTACCCCTTGCGAGCCGAACCGATTCCACTTCAAGACCGTGATCGACCGCATTACGGATAATATGGGTTAAGGGATCTTTGATGGCTTCGATAATCGACTTATCAATTTCAGTGTCTTCACCACGCATTTCAAGCTTAACTTTTTTATTTAATCCATTTGATAAATCGCGAACAACACGTGGAAATTTATTCCAGATATTAGAAATAGGCTGGAGCCTTGTTCTCATCAATTTTTCTTGTAACTCACTGGTAATTAAATTTAATCACTGTGTGGACACGATAAAATTACCATCTTTATATTTTTTACTGTATTGAATAATTTGATTTCTAGACAACACCAACTCACCCACAAGATTCATGAGGTTATCAAGTAATTCAATATTTACGCGAATCGATGTGTCCTGGATGGTTGAGGGGACATGTTCGTTATTAACAGACTCCTCTTGAGCAACAAATAAGTCGTCTTCAATAACATCTGCCGGGGTGGGTTCTTGAATTTCAATCATGTCCAAAGGGGCGGCCACAGTCGAAGACTGATTTTCAGAACAGGCTATTAAACGCTGTATCAAATCACTGTAAGCTTCTTCACCATCTCGACCATTTTTTTCTATCTCAGCAAGCATAGCTCGAACTGCATCAATCATAGAGAGTAAAACCGACACGATATTTTTATCAAGAGTTAATTGGCCATCGCGGAGTTGGCTTAGCAACGACTCCCCCGCGTGCGTGACTTTTTCAAGATGATGAAAATCTAAAAATCCGCACGTGCCTTTGATGGTGTGGATTACTCGAAAGATTGAGGAGAGCAACTCCCTATCACCGGGATTTTTTTCTAACTCAACAAACTCCACATCGAGGCGATCTAAGTTTTCGTAACTTTCCACTAAAAATTCTTTTATGATATCGTCCATAACATCATAGTCCTCTTTTAGGGTTACTATTTAGCGGTAGAGCATAACTAAAAATTTTTTGTCTCATGCTCTAGAAATAGTGGGATTGAACTTTGAGTATAGAAGGGATTTTAGATATTGTTCAAAAAAACATTCTTTTTTTGTAACTGCTCACACGCCATCCTGAACGCAGTGAAGGATCTCCAGGTTTTTAGCACTGTGCCATGTTTTGGAGATCCCTCGCTGCGCTCGGGATGACGTAAGGGGTGAAAAATTACCTTTTTTGAACAATATTATTTAAAGCAGTGACTCAGATATTACCATCAACAAATACGCTCAATTCAGACTTGGTTAACAAACCCATTTTTGTCGCCTCAACCAATCCATTTTTAAATAAAATCAAGGTGGGAATACTCATCACACCATATTTAGACGGTGTCTTTGGATTTTCATCAATATTAATTTTAACAAATGAAACACGGTCGCTATGACTTGCGGCAACTTCATTAAACACTGGTGTCAGTGCACGACAAGGTCCACACCACTCTGCCCAGAAATCAACTAAAACCGGTTTGGTTGAATTCAAAACATCGTCTTCAAAACTGGCATCGGTTACTGCTTTAACATGGGAACTCATAAAATACCTCGATTAGTTAAACTACAAACAACACCCAAAACACGATTATAGATCACCTGCAACCGCTTGTAACACACTTAAAGCCGTTATTGCTGCAGTCTCTGTTCGTAAAATTCTCGGCCCCATGGATAAGGGACGAAAATCATAAGATAGCGCAAAACTGACTTCCGCCTCACTTAATCCCCCTTCAGGCCCAATCAGTAAAGCCAAATCACCATTGGAATAAGCATAATCACGCCATGATTGTGTTGCCGCAGGGTCTAAAACCAATCGCATCGGCGCTTGACAAGTCTGCAAATAACCCTCTAAAGACAAAGCGGGATAGATAACGGGTAATTGATTACGTCCTGATTGCTCACATGCCGCAATCGCGATAGCCTGCCATTGCAATTGCTTTTTAGCAAGTCTTGCCGCATCCAGCTTCACAACACAATGTGCGGTAAACAAAGGTGTAATACTGGTGACTCCGAGCTCAACCGCTTTTTGAATGACCCACTCCATTCTATCGCCTTTAGAAATGGCTTGAGCCAAATGAATCCCTCGATAAGATTCTCGACTAACATCAATTTGCGCATTAATCAGCACCTGAACCCTTTTTTTATTAACCTGGGTTATCGTTGCTGAAAACTCTCGATTATCCCCACAAAACAAGGTAAGCGCATCATCAACCTGCATTCGTAAAACCACACCGACATGCTGACTGGCGGTCTCAGATAGATTAACCAACTCACCTACACTGTAAAACCCAGGTTGATAAATCCGAATTGTTCGCACGATGACTCACAAAAACCAAAACGATAATAGTCGCAAGTATATCAATAAAGAGATGGGTCTGTGTTAAACTATTTTCATTTAACAAGAGTCAATACATCATGAACAAAACACGCATTGAAACAGACAGCATGGGCGAAATTGCCGTCGCCTCCGACAAATATTGGGGCGCACAAACGCAGCGCTCGTTACACCATTTTAATATTGGCAAAGATATTATGCCACGCGAAGTCACGCATGCCTTTGGGATTTTGAAAAAGGCCGCTGCACTGACCAATCTTGAATTGGGTAAATTATCTCAAGACAAAGCGGATTTAATTATTCAGGCAGCGAACGAAGTCAGCAGCGGGATGCTTGATGGCCATTTTCCCTTACATGTCTGGCAAACTGGAAGCGGCACACAATCCAATATGAATGCCAATGAGGTGATTTCCAATCGCGCGATTGAAATAGCCGGTGGTGTCTTGGGTAGTAAATCACCCATTCACCCGAACGATGATGTCAACATGTCTCAATCATCAAACGACACCTTCCCAACGGCGATGCATATTGCAGCTGTTCTTGCATTTCAACAAAAATTAATCCCTGCTGTACGCAAACTTCGTGATGGCTTGGCCGTCAAACAACATGAATTTAAAGATATTATCAAAATTGGTCGCACTCATTTACAAGATGCAGTTCCCATGACGCTGGGCCAGGAATTTTCTGGCTACATCGCACAATTAGATGGTTGTATCATGCGTCTTGAACAGGTTTTACCTGAGTTATATGAACTCGCTCTAGGTGGCACGGCGGTAGGCACGGGTTTAAACACACATCCGCAATTTGCAATAAAATCTGCAAACCACATCGCGAAACTGACAAGCCTACCTTTTGTAAGCGCGCAGAATAAATTTGCAGCCCTTGCAGCGCATGAACCGCTGGTTATGGCTCACAGCGCCTTAAAAACCTTGGCTTGCGCACTCATGAAAATAGCCAATGATTTACGCTGGTTGGGCTCAGGCCCACGGTGCGGAATAGGCGAGCTCATTTTACCAGAAAACGAACCCGGCTCGTCGATTATGCCAGGCAAAGTCAATCCCACTCAATCTGAAGCCATGACGATGGTCTGTACACAAGTCATCGGCAATGACAGCACGGTTGCCGTGGCGGCCAGTCAGGGTAATTTTGAACTGAATGTATTCAAGCCGGTGATTATTTTTAATGTTCTGCACTCATTAAATTTATTAACTGACACCTGCTTATCCTTCCAAACCTTTTGTGTTGAGGGATTACAAGCAAATCGTGCCACGATAGACCATTATTTAAAAAACTCATTAATGCTGGTCACCGCGCTAAATCAGCATGTCGGGTATGATAAAGCCGCAAAAATTGCAAAAACAGCACACATTGACAATTCGTCCCTTCAAGAGGCCGCTGTCAAATTAGGCTACCTAACCGCCGAACAATTCGCTGAATTTGTACAACCTGCCCAAATGATTGGCCCAATATGACAAGAAATTGAATTAAAATGGGGTGCATGATTGACACCCCATAAAAATATCAGTAATTTAGCGACTGATTGCCGAGGTGGTGAAATTGGTAGACACGCTAGCTTCAGGTGCTAGTGGGGGCAACCCCGTGGAGGTTCGAGTCCTCTTCTCGGTACCATGAACAAAGCCCGGAGTAGTAGAGAAAATAAAGACGGATAAACCGTAGGGCGTAGTGCTAGAGTTATGGGTAATAATATGTGCCCACGGCATGTCCGCATAAACGCTAAACTAACATGGCATAGATCTCCAAACGTAAGACGATCTGAACCAACTGGTCATAAAAAGCCAGAGTCGCACTCCCTAAGCCTTGCGTGGATAAATAGAAAAAAACTCATGACTCGTGCGCTCATCCAGTGGACGCAATGAATCAGGCAGAATAATTTGTGACAGCACATCCTGCAGAAAATCATCTGGAAAATTCGGTGATTCTACATTGTTAAGCAACTCGCTCCAGCCACTGAAATCAGCAGAAAAACCCCGTGACCCCAATTCTTCAACTAATCCCGTAATCGTGTTTTCAGGACGCGGGACGACATGGGGTGGGTGCAATTGTCAAGACGCCCTAACATCGATAATAATTCATTTTGTTAATTCATATCATCGTAGAAGTCGCTTAACTTGATGTTGATCTGTGGCAGGCAACTCGTCTTGATTGGATACTTCAGATAATGGCCGCTTTTTTAATCGGTAATATAAAAGTGTAGATAAAGAGAACGAAGAATTTTTGCATAAACTATTTTTAAAATCAGGATCAAGCAGATTAAATAATCGAGCTTGTTCAGCATATAAAATTTCCCGACCTTTGAGGGAATTTGCTAAACATTCACCAGCAGATAAACCAGAATAATTTGTTTCTATTCCGCCTCGAGTGTTCAGAGTCTCATGATTTATCTGTGAAGCCAATTTATGATTACTGGCCGACAATAAGGTATATCCATACCCCTCAGGCGCGTTCGCAATAAAAAACGCGACAGATGTTCCTTCAAAAGGACCTGAAGTAATAATATGATTTAGCGTACTTGGATATATCATATGAATAAATCGATCGCAATTCGCGGCTAACAGCCTAATACCCGAGTCAGAATAAGCCAACAAAAATGCCAACGATTTTTCTCGGTGAACACCCATCTCGATCAATCGATTTAAACGGAATTCGTTTAATTGCTCAAATAATCCAACCGAATAATAATTTATTATATCATCACGGTCATCATCATCCATATCTAGAAATTGGCCTATCGATAAATCAGGAGCAATCTTTTCGTTTAGAAACGCATCATGTTCCTGCTGTTTTTTTTGCTCTGCGATAATGACGGTTTTGAGCACTCGTATAAAATCGCGAAAACTGGGTGGTGGTATCAAATGCTTACGTTTTGCCTCTAAACTTTTATCATGAAATGCGTTAATTAATTCATTACGTATCACAGAACACAAAAAACCGAACTTATAAGCAATTTCATCCATTTCTAGTTTAGTATAAGGCTCAAGAATGATGAGTTGTGTTCGATTTTCAAGCGCCGGCGAGGCATGGCGTCGTCCAGCCAGACTAGGAGGATTTTGCGTCCCTATAATCCGAAAACCAGGCTGCTGCGGTGAACGATTTGCCTCTTTTGGGTGTTTACCATCCAATAAACTATTAAGTAATTGTTCAAGCGTCGGAATGCTGTTAATTTCGTCAATGAGTACGATTGATCCTGTATCAAATGCGCGAAATAAAATAGCCGTTTGCATATCAGGTTGCATTGTAGCTGATAAACGGTAAAAGGAATTATCTTGTCGACAGTCACCATACAACGATGCTTCATAAATACCCTGAGATGCCAGAACTTGTAAAACCAGCTCGCTTTTACCGATACCCGGCTCCCCTTCAATCACAAAACGATGCAATCCGCCAAATCGTTTGGCAGGTATATCATCAACATGTGTTCGACGTTGATAGTTGCGTAAACTTAAAAAATCCGTCAGCTGCCATAGTGCTCGTTGACGAGACGGGGTAGTCAAAAATCCGTTCAATAAAATCGGCTCGTCAGATCTGTTAATAAGAACATCTCTATAGATTTCTGGAAACTTTTCTTCAAACCGAGCAAGGAACTGTTTTGGTACAAGTTTTATTGAAATATTCCTGGCATGAAATTGTGCAATCACTATTTTACTGGCGTGAGGGAAACGCTCAGCATAATCAATAACAGCTAAAGCCATCATCTGAAGTTGACGAGGTGAGATTAATACGTCTCGAGACGAGATTTCGACTAAAAATTGATAAACAGCTAACAGTGACTCCGCAATACACACGGTATCAAACCGACAAAAAACAGGCTCCAACAAAGGCTTTAAAACAGATTCGTATAAAACAGCTGGAGAGAGTGGTTGAAAAATAAGACTATTTCCATGACGCATAAAGGGAGGCGCCAGTTTTCGCTCGTCGCCATAACTCAACGGATTGCCAGCAAAAATGACTTTGTGGGATGATGACACAGTATAGTGTTTGCCTTGATACAATAATCCAGGGGGATATTGATATAATCCCTCAAACTCACTCCACTGCCGTGAAGATAAGTTAGCCTCGTCAAGAAATAACGTTGGCTTATCGTTTTCATCGGCGAGTATCCAATCAAGCATGGCATTTTCGCCGTAGAATTTAACACGATCATTTAATTCGTTTTCAACAAAACGACTTTTACCGACACCAGTGAGTCCAGCCAAGAATACATAAGGCTCACTTTTATTCGGTAATCATGATAAGTTGCCCCAACGGCTGATTATCACGAAAACGAGCGTATAAAAACGGTGCCAGATTATCCAATAGAGCATCACTAAATTGGCCGGTCAGCACTACACGCTGATCGTTATTAAGAGCATTTAATACGGCCTGAGTCGTTTCATAAAAAATACAGGCATCCTTTTCCAAGCGCCCATGAATGCGTTTTATCAAATCGGTCGTATCACATTCACTGACATCAATCACCAAGGTATTTGGATATCTGGTTTTAATGCAGCAATTTATGCTGAATAATCAGAATACTATCTAAATTTATACTGACCTATAACACGATTCTCAATCACTGTTTTATGTTCAGGGGTGATTTTGTTTAGAAAACCACTATCGAATAAATTCATTAAATTATCGAATACTAACACGTCAGGTTCGTGCCAAACATAAATCTCGAATTGTTCACGTTGCAAGGCGGAAAACAAAGCCAAAACCCGCGAACGCATCACATCATCCCAACTACCAGCCCACCAATCAGCCAGGATTAATATTTTCTTTTTGCGCATTCGACTCGGTGTTAGCTGAGGCCAACAATCTTGTCTCCCCTGCGCTAACCGAACAGGATTCAGAATACCCTAAGGTTTAGTTGTATAGGCTTGTTCACTGATTGTTTCATCGTAGGTTAACTTGGGGTAATGTTTTTCTAACATATACAAAATTGATCACTAAAATTGATCGTTAAGTTAACACTATTTGCTAAAAATGTCAAAAAGAGGTCGTTTTAATTCGGTTATATAAAAATCAGATTAAAATGCTAACGCGTCACCTAACCGAATTAACGAACCAGCTTTTAATTCTGGCTTCCATGTCACACGATGACCATCAGCAAGCAACACAATCACTGTTGAACCTAACTTAAAATAACCCATTTCAGCTGCTTTTTGTAAAACAATATTCATATTCTCAGAATAAACAAAACGTTGTTTTCGAGAGCCGCGCCGGATATCACCATGCCAACTGGTACCTATCGCACCAACGATGGTCGCACCAACCAACACCATCGCCATTAATCCAAGTGACGTATCAAAGAAAACCACTAACCGTTCATTTTGGGAAAATAGTTTAGGAATCACAAGAGCGGTTGCGGGTCGCACTGAAAACAACTTACCCGGAACATAAATCATGTCTCTCAACGTCGCCTCGATAGGCATATGAACTCGGTGATAGTCCTTAGGCGAAAGGTACAAGGTTGCAAAAAGGCCATTATCAAATTGTGCGCTAGTCATTGCATCTGTTGCCAAAAGCTCTTTCACCGTATAATCATGTCCTTTAGCCTGAATCAATCGCCCCGATGAAATAGCACCTATTTCGCTCACAATTCCATCCACCGGTGAAACCACCGTTGCGTCGGAAATGGGTCTTGATCCGGGCTTTAAATGCCTAATAAAAAATTCATTAAAACTCGCGTAATCATCAATGGACTCAACGAGAGCCTCCGACATATTTACGTTATATTTACCGATAAAATCGCGAATTAAATAATTTTTAATGGCTGGAATCTCAACATTCGCAAGGCAACCCGCAAAATCAGTCAGGGCACGTTTAGGTAGAATGTATTGAAGCCGTGCTTTTAAAATATCAGAAGTCATAAACCAATCGCTTAAAATAAAGAATAACAAATGATATCGTAAAATCTCAAACGATGTCACATCAGTTTTTGATTCGAACTGGAGCGTGTATACTGTTCTTTTAAAAACGAGATTAAGACGTGAATTTCAATCTCATCGGAGCTGGTCGCTTAGGCCAAAATCTCGCACTGTGCCTTATCCATCAATGTGATTTAACGCTGCTTGGTATTTGCAATCGAACACAAGCGAGTGCGGCTCATGCCGTAAGCACCATTCAATCCGGTCGGGCATTAAGTGCATTAACGGATTTATCCCCTGCAGACTTCATCTTGATTACAACACCCGATGATGCCATTTCAAGTATCGTTAAACAATTAGCCGAATGTCAGCAAATCAAACCCGGTCAAGTCATTATCCATTGCAGTGGCGTATTGAGTTCAGACATATTAAACCCATTACGAAATAAAGGCTGTTTTGTCGCAAGCGTACACCCCCTGAAAGCATTTAGAACTCATCACTTGCAACAAGACGCATTATGCGGCTGCTATTGTGTTTTGGAGGGCGATACAAAAGCCCTGTCTTTGCTGAAACCCCTTTTGGCACAAATGGGTGCAGAAATTATCGTTGCCTCTACAATAAAGAAATCCACCTATCATGCTGCGGCGGTTATGGCTTCCAATTACCTGGTCACATTAGCGGGATGTGCCATTGAACTATTTACCGATTCAGGATTGACTGACCAGCAAGCAAAAATTATCACCGAGCACTTAATGCAAGATAGTTTGAATAATCTAAAAAAGACCATGCACCCAAAAGACGCGCTTACTGGCCCGCTGGTACGCGGTGATATTGACACTGTTAGAAAGCATTTGAATGGCATTCAATCCCCTCAAATTAATGCGCTCTACCGAATTGCTGCGGTTGCAACACAAGCACTAACCCCGCTGAGTCAAACTATGATAGATGTATTAGAGACCTATTCTCATGCCGACTAATAACGACCCAATTAAACAAAAACTGCGTCGCTATTATCAGGAAAAACGTCAACAGTTATCAGCAGCCGACCAGTTAACGGCATCGAATCGAGTGTGCTCAAGGATTTTAACCCTAAATGATTATCATCAAGCGACTCATATTGGGCTTTATCACGCTGTTAGGGGTGAAATTGATTTAAGTTTTTTACGACTCAAGGCCACTTTAGAGAATAAAATTTACTATTACCCCATCATGAACCCTGACAGGACACTGTCTTTTTTACCCGTGACAGCAGATACCTTATTTTCTAAAAATAGCCTTGGAATCAACGAGCCCCTTATCAACATGAAATTGGCTGTGCCGCCCGATACCCTCGATATTCTTTTTCTACCATTGGTTGCCTTTGATGACCATGGCACGCGCTTAGGCATGGGCGGCGGTTATTATGATCGTACGCTGGCAACACTTAAACCAAAACATTTAGTGGGTGTTGCCTATGACTTTCAACATGAAGCCTTTATCAATCGCGAATCATGGGATGTCCCCTTGTCTGTTATCATTACTGAATCTCACACTTATTGGAGTAAACCATGCCAAACCATTGGTTAATCAAATCTGAGCCGTCTTGCTTTAGCATCGATGATTTATATCAATCACCGAATCAAACGAGCCCCTGGGATGGGATACGTAATTATCAAGCCCGTAATTTCATCCGGAATGACATGAAAGTAGGCGACTTGTTATTTTTTTATCACTCTAATTGCAACCCACCAGGCATTGTTGGCATTGCAGAAGTCGTGAGCGAAGCATACCCGGATTACACGGCATTTGATCCCAACAGTGAACATCCGGATCCAAACAGCACCCCCGATAAACCGCGTTGGTTTATGGTTGATGTGAAATTTAAACAAAAATTCCCGCAACTGATTTCGCTTGAAACCCTTAAACAATGTCCTGAATTACAAGCTATGGCACTGGTGCGACGGGGTAATCGGCTATCTGTGATGCCAGTGAATCAGAAGGAATGGGATTTTATTAATCGTTTGGTGTTATAGAATTTTCATCACGCTCTATGTTGCTTATACGAAGATATTGATATACTCATTAGAGATATACATATCAGGAATAATCCATGTTTGCCCCCAAACAAGTTGAAGAGCTCGCTAAAAAACTGTTTTCAAGCCTACCGGTCAGTTTGCAAAATTTAGAGCATGATATTCAGCAGCAGTTTAAAGATATATTGCAGTCAACGTTTACTCGAATGGATTTAGTGACTCGAGAGGAGTTTGATGTGCAAGTTAAAGTGCTGGCGCGAACGCGTGAAAAAATTGAAGCCTTGCAGCTGCAAGTTGATACCTTGCTGAAGGAAAAAAACAGCAAGTAAGCTAAGTCACGTCCGACCTTAAATTTAAATCGAGTCCAATATGAACCTTGCCATTAGCAAAACGCGCAGTGCCGTGGGCATTTATGCGCAATCCGTTTCCGTTGAAGTGCATTTATCCAATGGATTACCCGCCTTTACCATAGTAGGCCTTCCTGAAACAGCCGTCAAAGAAAGTAAAGACCGCGTTCGCAGTGCGATTATCAATAGCCAATTTGAATTTCCTTGTCGGCGTATTACGGTTAATCTAGCTCCTGCAAATCTGCCTAAAGTTGGCAGTGGTTTTGACCTGCCCATAGCCATTGGTATTCTTGCGGCTTCTGGTCAAATTCCGTCTCAAAAGCTAGCTTCACATGAATTTATTGGGGAGTTGGCGCTTGATGGGCACCTGCGTGGAGTCGCCGCCATTGTGCCGGTTGTGCTTGCGGTTCATCGAGAAAATCAACACTTAATTATTGCCTATGCAAATGCTGAAGAAGCATCTATTGTTGGGCATGCGGGTATTTTAGCTGCGTATAATTTGCGTGAAGTATGCAACTACCTCTGCCAAGATACGCCATTGCACCCATTGCCTGAACGCCCAGTTATCGGACGCACGGATCACATGCTAGATTGGTCTGATATTAAAGGACAACACCACGCAAAATATGCGATGGAAATTGCGGCCTGTGGCGGTCACAGTATTTTATTAAGCGGCCCTCCCGGCAGTGGTAAAACCATGCTAGCGAAACGCTTTACGACACTGTTGCCTGAATTATCTGAAATACAAGCTTTAGAATGCGCAGCCATTAATTCCATACGCGGTCGAACGCCTAATTTCGAGAATTGGCGCCAACCCCCTTTTCGTGCGCCCCATCACACAGCCTCTACCGTTGCCTTGGTTGGCGGTGGAAATCCACCTAAACCGGGCGAAATTTCCTTAGCACATCATGGCATCTTGTTTCTGGATGAGCTACCTGAATTTCATCGTCATGTGGTTGAAACCCTACGAGAGCCATTAGAATCAGGTTATATCTGCATTTCACGTGCAGCCATACAAACTGAATTTCCCGCCCAATTTCAACTATTAGCCGCCATGAATCCATGCCCCTGCGGACAATGGGGAAATCCAAAAGCCAATTGTTTGTGCTCGCCGGAACGCATCAGTCGTTATCTTGCGAAACTCTCAGCACCGCTACTTGACCGCATTGATATGCAAATTACCGTTCAAGCCTTAACTGAAACTGAATTAGTTAAGCCTAATCAAGCGCCCAAATATGAAAGCATCAAAATAAGACAACGGGTTGAAGATATTCGCTTGCGTCAAATGGATAGACAAGGGTGTATTAATGCGAATTTAAGCGCTAAAGATTGCGAAATCGTGTGTGTTTTAGGCGAATCCGAACAAGATTTTTTAAGTCGTGTCTTACAGAAGCTAAAATTGTCAGGCCGTGGCTTTCATCGTTTATTAAAAGTGGCACGCACCATTGCCGATATGAATGATAAGGAAAACATCACGCTCTCGGATTTACAACAAGCATTATCATTCAAGCAAACATTACAAACACCAAAGTGATCACTTAAAGTGCTTAAAGGTATTGAATAAATCATTTGATAAATATACCATGTCCGTCAGGTTAAGTTATTGGAGAGCATCTATGAAATCAAATGCGACAAGTTCAAAGAATTATAAGAATTATGTTGATCCTGAATCGGGGGTAAAAACGACATTAACCGGTACGGAACTCGATGAAGCCATAAAAAATGGAACAGTCATTCGTCGTGATACATTTTGTAAACGCCAGTTCGTCGACGCGGTTTTTGGTGAGACGTCTGAGTTAGTTGGGGAAGCCCTTGAACTAGCCAAGCGAAGTGGATTGGTCGTACCAAGAAGCCAGTTTATGAGAGAGCACTTGGTTGATAAACGTAATGGAAAAAGAACGACTCTTACGGGTGAGGCACTGCGTTTAGCCCTTGAACAGGGTGTGGTCGTCACTCGTTACATCTACGATAATAAACGTTACGTTGATTCGATAACAGGTGAAAATACCAACTTAAGTGGTGAGGCCTTACAAACAGCCATAAAACAGAAAAAAGTCGTGACAAGGACTGCTTTTTATCAACAGTATTTTGTAGATGTTGAAACTCAAAAGAGAACGAATTTAACTGGCTCTGAGCTAAGGAAGGCTAAGAAAAATTTTACAGTAATTCATAAGAGTAATTATGATCATGCTGATGATTATGTTTTAGCCTCTACTGGAGTAAGGGCTGGATTGAGTGGTGTCGAGCTGGCAAAAGCCCGTAAAAATGGTGATGTAGTTCATAAAGGAAGCTATAACCGAATACGTGTGAAGCAAGACTCAACAAAATTGACATCACCAAATAGTATTTTGATGGATGATGAGGACTTGGATAGCCTATTTGCAGAACCAACCTCACTCCCGAAGAAACGCTCAATTAATTCTGACAATTTCGATGAAGAATGCACGATATCATCAGAAGAACCGAGACAAAAAAAACCAAGCACACGGGTTCAGTATGATATTGAAAAATCGGATGGGCTTGGTCTTATTGACTTGCCAGCCCCAATTATGTCAAGTAAAGCAACCAAAACAAGCCAGCTAGATGATATGATGGACTTAGAAGCGACCCATCACCAAAAATCCAGTTCATCAAGCGATAAAGCATCTGCCAAACTACAAAAAATACGTTCTTTGCCACCATTAAGTAATTTGGAATATTGTGGGTTCATGGCTCCACGAAAGGTCGCAATGCAATTGACGAAGCTTAATGACAATAATGCAGAGCATCATACTCATATGGATATGTCTGGGTTTTAAATGGCCAGGGCGTGGGTGCAATGTCAACACGCCCTAGGGTATTGAAATCAAGGCCTCAAGAATAGCCATGCGCATAAAAACGCCATTGCACACTTGAGCTAAAATTCGTGATTGGACGCCATCGGCAACATCACTGTCAATTTCAACACCGCGATTAATGGGCCCCGGATGCATAACGATTGCATCCGATTTAGCTAATCTTAAACGACTGGATGTCAGGGTGTAATTTTGGCGATAAGTATCCAAACTTAAACGCTCATCACGATTTAATCGCTCATGTTGAACGCGCAAGCAAATAACCACATCAGCATCATGAAGCCCATCGTTTAAGGACGTCGTTATACGACCATAATGCACCTCTTGGGGTTGCCAAGGGATTGGGGCAACCAAACTTAACTCGCCAACGCCCAAGGTTGCACAAACATCTTGTAATGAATTTGCAACTCGTGAGTGCCGAATGTCGCCAACGATCGTGATTTTTAACGATGATAAATCAGGCTTGTCTTCAACGATGGTCATGAAATCTAACAAAGCCTGGCTTGGATGCGCATGTTGGCCGTCCCCTGCATTCACAATATGCACGCCCTCACCACAAAC
The DNA here is from genome assembly GCA_021849905.1 of Pseudomonadota bacterium. Taxonomy (GTDB): domain Bacteria; phylum Pseudomonadota; class Gammaproteobacteria; order Legionellales; family Legionellaceae; genus DDPF01. Next base: position 8,720 of record JAJZSG010000017.1, on the reverse strand, counting down.
TTGGGTCAGTCGTTGTGGTAAGCCATCATCTTGATGACGAATAACAAACAGATGAATACCCATCGCCGTTAACGTATTAAGGGTATCTTCGATACATTCGCCCTTTCGCTCAGAGGAATTTATGATATCAACATTAACAACCGACATACCCAATCGATTGGCAGCCAATTCAAAACTGATACGCGTGCGCGTACTATTCTCGTAAAACAAATTAGCCACCGTTTCTGAAGGATAGCTGGGATAATTACCATGGTTTTTAAAAAACTGTGCACGCTCAATCAAGTGCCGTATAGATTGGGCCGACAAATGTCGGGTATCAAGAAAATGTTTCATCAAATCATTCATCCAGGATGTTGCAACCATTGCTCTAAAATAACACAAGCAGCAATACTGTCGACTTCAGATTGTTTAATTTTACGATAACCACCTTGGGAAAATAAATGGGCACGCGCCTCGACTGTGGATAAACGTTCATCAACCAAATGCACAGGTTTTAAGAAGCGTTTACGCAACTGTCTCGCAAAACCTCGCGCTGCAGACGTCGTGTATTGTTCTGTCCCATCAATACAGGTGGGCAATCCCACTATAATCGCCACCGGTTCCCATTGCTTAATTAAACGCTCGACAATAGCCCAATCAGGAATTCCTTGTTTTGCATCAAGCGTTGTCACTGGCGAGGCATTACAAGTTAGTTGTTGACCTACGGCAACGCCGATTCGTTTATAACCAAAATCAAAACCTAAATACACACCCTCAGGCATGACCGACGCCAAATGCTAATTGATTCATATGCACACCAATACTAAGTCCTGCTGCATTCCAACGATCTTCAAAGGGAACTTCATATAATAATGCCGCTTGAAACGGACAAACTAACCAAACATCACTCATAATTTCTTGTTCCAATTGACTCTCACTCCATCCCACATAGCCTAATGCGACCAAAACATCTTTGGGACCTGCATCATCTGCAATGGCCCTGATAATATCATTTGATGTGGTAATCGTCACATCGTTTGGCAATAAATCAAGACTCGAATGCCATACCCCTTTTGGACGATGAATGACAAAACCTCTGTCAGGCTGAATAGGGCCACCGAATAACAAGGGCTTGTTGTTACTCTCTACATGCAAAGGCTCAATATGTAACTGTTTGAAAACCAAGCTTAATGAGTGCTGCATGGGTCTGTTGATCATCAAGCCAACGGTTCCCTGCACATGATGCTCACATACATAAATAACGGAATGTGAAAACTCAGCGCTATTCAGCGAAGGATTTGCAATCAACAAATGATTAGCTAATGACATAAGCGATGGCATAACGAGACTCTCCCGTATTTTGTCTATTAACTAGATTATAGACCAACAAAATAGCACATGCTGATTAAACGGAAATCAATGTTTTATGGTGTTTGCCTGCATCTTCGCGCACGAGACGTGGGAGTAAATAACCGGGTAACAAGGTTTGTAGCACCTGAAAAATGGTTAAGGCCCGACTATCACTCACATCAAAATGCGCAGCACCCTGTACTTTATCTAACAAATGCAAATAATACGGTAAAACACCACAGTCAAAAAGACGATAACTCAACTGCGCCAAGGTTTCAGGCTTATCGTTAACTCTAGCAAGTAGCACCGATTGGTTTAACAGATGACATCCTGCGTTAGCCAAGCGCATACAAGCATCTGCCACCGATTTATCTAATTCTTGAGGATGATTCACATGCAAAACCATGACCTTGTTTAAGGGGATTGACGTAAACTGTTTTATAAAATGATCATCTACTCGCTCTGGCAAAACAACGGGAATGCGTGAATGAAATCGCAGCGTTTTTAAATGGGGGATGATTGTTAGTTGTGAAATCAAATCAAATAAAATCGTATCTTTTGCTAACAAAGGATCCCCTCCACTTAAAATCACTTCATGGATATTCGGATCATTTGCAATATAATCCAATACCAATTGCCAGCCTGCACGCCCCGGATTATTATCTTGATAAGGAAAATGTCGACGAAAACAATAGCGACAATGAACGGCACAAGCCCCAGTCACGGTGAGTAGCACCCTATTTTTGTACTTATGAATCAGGCCAGGTATACGATTGCTTGCTGTTTCGTCTAAGGGGTCAGACACATAATCTTCTGATAAGACTAACTCATCATTAACAGCCAATACTTGTAATAATAATGGATCTTGCGGATTACCGATTTGCATGCGTGCAGCAAAACCTCGGGGCACACGGGTTTTAAATTGTTTTTCTGCTACTGGTGAGCCCTTGGTCACGGGCAGGTTCAAGAAAGTCAGCAATTGACTCGCATCATTGAAGCCTTGAGCCAGAATTTGTTGCCAACCGGGATTTGAATCTCGCATTCGTTATTCAGACTTGATAAACTGGACGAACTCTATCAAATAGGCAGCAAAATCTCAACAAGCGGAGCACAAATGGCACATTATAGTACGAACGAACTTAAAAACGGCTTAAAGATTATGGTTGATGACGCACCTTGCAGCATCGTTGATTGTGAGTTTGTTAAACCTGGCAAGGGACAAGCGTTCACTCGACTCAGAACACGCAATTTAAAAACAGGTCGTGTGGTTGAGCGCACCTACAAAGCCAATGATACGTTTTTGGCGGCGGATATTGCTGAAGTAGAAATGCAGTACCTTTACAACGACGGTGATCAATGGCATTTCATGGTACCTGATACGTTCGAACAATTTGCTGTCAATGCCGCTGCAATTGAAGAAGCGTCTCCGTGGTTAAAAGAACAAGATATGTGTATTGTCACATTATGGAATAATGAGCCATTATTAATTACGCCTCCTACCTTTGTCGTGCTCGCCATTACCGAAACCGATCCTGGCCTTAAAGGCGATACATCAGGTGGTGGTGGAAAACCTGCAACGCTTGAAACAGGGGCTGTTGTTAGAGTACCTTTGTTTGTTCAAACAGGGGAGTTGATTAAAGTGGATACCCGTAAAGGGGAATATGTGTCTCGCGCGAAAGAATAGAATAATCTGTGTATGACTGTGACAGCTCACACGTCATCCTTAACGCCGTGAAGGATGACGTAAGTGAGAAATTACATATGCGCTTGCAAAAGTAATTCCTCTGCATGTGATCGAGTTTGTTCTGTAATCGTTAATCCGCCCAACATCCGCGCAATTTCATCCACTTTATCGGTTGCTGAAAGAGGAATAACTCGTGAAAAAGTTTGTTCATTATCCGTGTATTTTTCAACCATAAAATGATGATGCGCACAAGATGCGACTTGCGGTTGATGGGTTACGCAAAATAGCTGCAAACGCTCGCCTAAATCTCGGAGCAGTCGACCGACTAAGGCTGCCGTAGCACCCCCAATACCCACATCCACTTCATCAAACAAGAGCGTAGGCGTGGAACCCCGCTTGGCGGCTATCATCTGAATCGCAAGGCTAATCCGTGACAATTCACCACCTGATGCCACTTTCGATAACGTGTCAGGTAACATCCCTGGATTTGTACACACTTTATACTCAATCTTGTCTAACCCGTGAGCTTGCATTTTATCAAGTGGTGTAAAATGAAGCGTAATAAACCCTTTCGGCATCCCTAACTGACGAATAGTTGCACTAATATCATCGGCTAATTGGACTGCGTGTTTTTGACGTGATTCCCGCAATACAAAAGCAGCATCAGTATAAGCATTTGTAAGCTGTTCATATTGTGCTTGCAAATGCTGTTGTTTTTTATCGGAATTTTTTAACTGCTGTAGTTCGTCTTGGCGTTGTTTAAGCAAATCAGGAAGTTGATTGGGGTCAACATGATATTTACGTCCGGCATGGTGAAGACGACCCATGCGCGCTTCAACGACTTGCAACCGCTCAGGATCAAGTTGTACCTGCGACGAAAAACGCAGGATTTCATCCAGTGCCTCATCGCATTGAATTAATGCGCTATTCATTAACTCCAGTGCATTTTTGATATGCGGTTGATCTTTAGGCAGCGTCGTTAAACTATGTAGAATTTGATTGATTGCTTGAGACACATTGGGTTGATCATCCGCATTCAACAAGGCCGTTATTAATTGCGTTTGCTCTAAATAATCACGTGCATGATGCAACAACTGGTGCTCTGCATGCAAGGCTTGAAACTCATCCTCTCGCAAATCCAGGTGGGATAGCTCTTCAATTTGGTACTCAAGTAGTTCAACGCGCTCTCGTGTGGAATCTTGATGCTTCAATAAATCTAATGTGTGCTTCACCTGCTGGCATTCACGATAAAGGCGTGCAACCTCATCCAATAAGTGCTGATGATTGGCGTATTGATCCAACTGCGCACGGTGCGTTGCGTGTTCTAGCAACCGTTGATGTTGATGCTGCCCATGAATATCAACCAACAATTCACTGATTTCTTTCACTTTTTGTAAAGGATAAGGTTGGCCGTTGATGGTGGATTTTGAACGACCTTCGGCATAAAGCGTTCGTTTTAAGAGAACTTCGCCATCTGCATTGGCAATATCATGTGCTTCTAGCCAAAGCGCGGGTTGAGATCCTGCATCAAATGTAAAACTTGCATAAATTTCACATTTCTCGGCACCCGCACGCACCACTGAGGCATCAGCGCGTCCGCCCAAAGCCAACATTAACGCATCAATCATGATGGATTTACCCGCACCCGTTTCACCGGTAAACGCGGTTAAGCCTCGGTCAAAATCCAATTCTAATTGCGAAACAATGGCAAAATTTTCAATACGCAAGGAAGTCAGCATAGGTTATCCTTGAAAATGTGATCCCCAACCGAGTTTAATTCTTAATGTATCATAGTAATGATAATCAGCGGGATGCAACAGTCTTAATTGCTGAGCATTTTTCTCAATAGCAACCTGTTGTCCGGGTTTTACTAGGGAAGACTCATGACCATCGCAGCTAATTTGCAAACTATTTTCGTTACTGCTGTTAATCCGCAAATCCACCTTTGCCTGGCCGTCGATAACCAGTGGACGAGAGCTTAAGCTATGAGAAAACATCGGAACAATCACAATTGCATTTAATTGTGGATGCATAATGGGGCCACCAGCCGATAAAGCATAGGCTGTCGAACCAGTAGGCGTCGCTAAAATCAATCCATCCGAGCGATAATGGCTGACAAATTGATTGTTTATATAGACATCAAACGCAATCAAATGCGTCTCATTACCTCGGCTTAACACCACATCATTTAACGCATCCCCTTGAAAATACGTAGTATCTTCATCGTGAATACGCATATGTAACAAAAAACGACTTTCTTCGCAGTATAAACCATCTAAAACGGCACCCAATTGGGTTTCTAACTCTTGGGGTGATATATCGGTTAAAAAACCTAAACGCCCTCGATTAACGCCAATCACCGGAACATTAACCTTAATGGCCATGCGAGCAGCTGACAATAAACTGCCGTCCCCGCCCACCACTACAATCAAATCACCGACTTGGCCCATTTGATCTCGAGCCAAGACAGGAAGAGCCAAAGAAAAACCGGCTGCGGTATCGCTATCAAGAAAAGCAGCTATTTTTCTAATATGTAAAAACTCAATCAAACGATTCAAGGTTTCGCTAATATCCTGATTTGCGCGATGTTGTCGCGCATACAGAATAACTCGTTTGAATGGGTGTTTAGACATAAAAACTAGTTGGCCTCATCATTGTTTGAACGCGATGTCCGTTTACGGTCATTTTCCTTCAATTCTTTTTTACGAATACGAATTGATTTTGGTGTCACTTCAACCAGTTCATCATTATCAATAAATTCTAAAGCCTGCTCTAACGAATATTTAATGGCAGGCGTCAAAACGATGTTTTCATCGGTACCTGATGCACGCATATTCGTTAATTGCTTCTCTTTCGTCACATTAACCACGAGGTCATTATCACGAGCATGAATACCGACCACCATGCCCTCGTAACACGCGGTTTGTGGTTCGACAAATAAACGACCGCGTTCTTGCAAATTAAACAAGGCAAACCCTCTGGCAGTACCGGTGCAATTCGCAATCAACACCCCACTATTGCGCTTACCAATTCGAGCACGCACCGCAGGACCGTAATGATCATACACGTGATACATTAAACCTGTACCGGACGTGCATGATAAAAACTCCGTATGAAAACCAATTAAACCCCGTGTTGGGATCGAGTAATCAAGACGAACACGACCTTTGCCGTCTGGAACCATATTCTGTAATTCACCACGACGCTCGCCTAACTTTTCCATCACGCTACCCTGATGATTTTCTTCAACGTCAACCGTTAAGCGCTCGTAAGGCTCCATCTGCTCACCGTTTTCTTCACGCATAATCACTTCGGGCTTACAGATTGCCAATTCATAATCTTCGCGTCGCATGGTTTCGATGAGAATAGATAAATGCAACTCACCACGACCTGACACTCTAAATTTATCTGGATCATCGGTATCTTCGACTTTTAACGCCACATTATGCAATAGTTCAGTTTGTAACCGTTCACGAATTTTACGGCTGGTTACAAATTTACCTTCTTGACCTGCAAAAGGGGAATCATTGACCTGAAAGGTCATGCTAATCGTTGGCTCATCAACCGTTAAGGGTGGTAATGCTTCAACAACGTTCGGATCACAAATGGTGTCGGAGATATTGAGTTGATCAATACCGGTCACTGCAATAATATCACCAGCGCGTGCTTCCTCAATTTCAACCCGGTCAAGCCCTTTAAAGCCGAGTAGCTGCAATATACGTCCACTGCGAATGTTGCCATCTTTATCAATGACTTTAATCGGTGCTTTCGCATTCACATGACCTCGATTCACACGTCCAATACCAATGGTACCCACATACGATGAATAGGCCAGGGAGGTAATTTGCATTTGAAACGGCCCTTCAGCGTCAACATCGGGCGGGTTAACTTTATCAACGATGGTTTGCAACAAGGCTCTCATGTCAGTTGCTTCATCATCTAAATTCAGTTTAGCAAATCCATTCAGTGCTGACGCATACACGACTGGGAAATCGAGTTGTTCATCGGTGGCACCTAAATTATCGAACAAATCAAATACTTGATCCATAACCCAATGAGGTCTAGCACCCGGTCTGTCGATTTTATTAATCACAACAATAGGACTTAACCCTTGAGCAAAGGCTTTTTGAGTCACAAAACGAGTTTGCGGCATGGGGCCATCAACCGCATCAACCAACAACAACACGCTATCGACCATAGACAAAATACGCTCAACTTCACCACCAAAATCAGCATGTCCGGGTGTATCCACGATATTAATCTGGTGGCCTTCCCAATGAACACAGGTATTTTTAGCAGTGATAGTAATGCCGCGCTCTTTTTCTAGGGCGTTAGAGTCCATCATTCGCTCAACTTTGGGCGCGCGTTCATTCAGCGTTCCGGTTTGTTGCAGTAACTTATCGACTAGCGTTGTTTTACCATGGTCGACGTGAGCGATGATGGCGATGTTGCGAATTTTTTCAATCATAATGACCTTCAATTAGCGAAAATAGGGTTTGCAAACAGGCTGTTAAAATCAAACGACTTGTATACGGGTAGACTTATCTTATCTCTATAGCAATTTTGCTAAAATGAAAAAAGCCTTAATGGTTTAACATTATACCATAATTCAAATTAACTTATGTAAAAAATATATTTTTCAACCTCTTTCACACCACGGACTAGCTTTGCTAAACTTAAAGTGAGTCATTTGAAAAGGTTGATTATCATGACAAAATTGCTCTTGCACCCAACCGATATGAGTCAATGGCACGCCTTAGTGAACGAAGCCCAAGCATCCACCCACTTGATTCTTAACGAAAGTACAGAAAGCTATCTTGTCTTTTTACTCATGCGCTTTTCACAAACAACAAAGCTTGTTGAATCCATCATCGCGGTTGATTTTCTTGATGCCATGCATTTAAGTGGCAAACAACATATTGAATTACTGCGTGACGTGGGGGACAAAAGTCTTCTGCTGTGTGGGTTATTTCCTGGTGTGGCTGCTAAACGTCATGTTCAAGTGGATTACTTCAGTGGCATGGGGCGCTCGGCCTATTTAACTGTTAGTGAACTGTACAGTCGCGAATTGTCAGGATTATATGCACAATTAAGTGAGCAATTCACAACCATGCAACGTATACTCGAGGCGATGAGAGGTGAACACATCCCATTTCAAGACGACGGACACACCAACTTGTCAGGAGGAGACGTTCTGTTGAATTAAAATCACGATTTTCGAAATAACAACGTAATATCGATAGTATCAAACACGTAAGGATGATTACAAAAATCACAAACTGCCTCAACCACCCCTTTTTCTTTGAGTAATTGTTGCACTTCGTCTTCACCTAAGACGCTCAGCACCTGTTTCATTTTTTCTTCACTGCAACGGCATTGAAAACGCACAGGACGAGCTGTGTAAAGACGCAGCTCCGTCTCGTGATAAAGCCTATGCAAAATGGTCGGATTGTCTAGCGTGAGTAGTTCTTGTTCATTAATCGTTTGGCCAATTTGTACAGCATATTCCCAGAACTCTTCCCGTTGTTTCGTATCATTACCCGGCATTAATTGCAGCAACATCCCGGCAGCCAGATTATCACCCACAGCCAACCAAACACGACTGGTCACCTGCTCTGATTGAGCAAAATAATGCATGAGGTTATCGCCCATGGACAACGATAAAATAGGCACAATACTTTGGTAGGTTTTAGTAAAGAAGAGGTAT
>JAJZSG010000134.1 GCA_021849905.1 Pseudomonadota bacterium | reverse complement strand
ACCGCTATTCGCCTGAAGCTGACCGATTTCATTTTGAATTTTCCAAGCAGTTTCATATTTCACCGTTGATGAATATGGATATGACCCATGATTGGTGGTTTACTAAGCCTCAGGATAGGTTGATGGTTCACATGAATAACCAACGCGATGGTAACAAATTATTTACCGCGCATTTGGAATTGGAACGTCGTGCCTTAACACGTCAAAATCTTAGCAAGGTATTATTGCATTATCCCTTTATGACAGGGAAAGTGATCACGGCTATTTATTGGCAAACACTAAAAACTTGGCTTAAAGGTGCGCCTTTTTACGCGCATCCTTAGTATTTGAGGTCATTATATGAAAAATTTCGCACGAAAATTAATCTTTAAACAATTAGCCGACTTGCATTTTGGCCAACTAACTATCAAAGATAAACACCATACATTAACCTTTGGTGATAAAACTCCAACATCCGGTTTAAACGCCACTATCGTAGTGCATGACTTCCGTTTTTATACATTCGTATTGAAAGGGGGCTCGTTAGCCGCTGCAGAAGCTTATGCGCGAGGATATTGGGATACGGATAATTTAACGTCGTTGATTCGATTTTTTTTACAAAACCAACGTATTTTGAATCGGTTTGAACAGGGTGTTGCGAAGTTGGTTGGACTATTTCGAACACTGGCTTATCAGTTTAAACGTAATCATCAAACGGGTAGCCGTCGCAATATTGCGTCACATTACGACTTAAGTAATGACTTTTTTGCGACTTTTCTAGATGACAGCATGATGTATTCGAGCGCAATATTTCCAACGCAAGATGCGAATTTAAACGAGGCTGCCCGATATAAGCTGGAAGTGATTTGTCAAAAACTGAATTTAAAGCCAAGCGATCGTGTGATTGAAATCGGAACGGGTTGGGGTGGCTTTGCAATTCACGCGGCTGAAAATTATGGCTGTCATGTGGTGACAACAACCATCTCACAACAACAATATGATCTAGCCAGTCAGCGCATTGCTGAAAAAAATCTGGGCGCTCAAATTACCCTGTTAAAAGAAGACTATCGAAATCTGACCGGACAATACGATAAACTGGTTTCGATAGAAATGATTGAAGCGGTTGGGTATCAATATTATTCGCAATTTTTTGAGAGTTGCTCCCGATTGCTCAAAGACGATGGTCAATTGTTGATTCAAGCCATCACCATTCAAGATCAAGCCTATGAGCGCGCCAAGCATGAGGTTGATTTTATCAAGCAGTATATTTTCCCCGGAAGTTGTATTCCGTCGGTCACGGCTTTATTAAATGCTATGACTCGTGCATCAGATATGCGATTAGTGCAATTGGATGATATTGGATTGCATTATGCAACAACGCTAAAGCGCTGGCACGATACGTTTCAACAACAGCGTCCCGCCATTATGGATTTGGGCTTTGATGAGCGTTTTATGCGATTATGGGCTTTTTATTTTTGTTATTGTGAGGCAGGCTTTGCTGAAGGGTATTTAGGAAATGTGCATTTACATTGTATGAAGCCTAAAGCGCGGCGTGCGGAGTTTGCTCTTGCAAATTAAATCGCTCTCGTTTATTGCGAGTCTGCTGCTATTTCAACTGCAATGGTGGTTATGCATTAGTAGCGGAAGAACGGATTATGCGCTTTGGGGAATTTTAGCATTCTTATTAGCAATGGGCGGTCTTATTATTCAATGTCGCTCGTTTGTTAAGCTGGGATTCGTCTTGCTGCTTACGGTCATGGGTGTTTTGCATGATACCTTGCTTATGGTTTTGCATGTTTTGAGCTTTCGACAGGCCTCTTTACTACTCCCTCTATGGCTTATGGTGTTATGGTTTTGTTTTTCTTGTTGGTTTATTTTTGCTGACTGGCTGAATCAACGCTATCTTGCCGTCGCACTCCTGTTTTCTTTTGGGGGTGCGGGTAGTTATTATTTTGGTACAAGGCTCGGCATTATGATGGTGCCTCAACCGGCATATTTTGCTTTGATTGGATTGGGTTGGGGTTGTCTGGGATTAATATTTGTTTATTTAATCCGTCGATATTTACCCTAATAAATTTTTTAATCCTGCCAAATGCGATTTGGCCACAGCACGAGATTTCGCCTCGTCGCGCTCGCCCCCTTTGCCGTACCATTCCAGGCTCTCTTCGGGAAGTTCGTCTAAAAATCGACTTGGCAGGCAGTCTTGCATCTCGCCTCCCCGACGTCTACGTCTGGCCAAGGTTAAACAAAGGGCTTTTTGTGCACGAGTAATGCCAACATATGCCAAGCGACGCTCTTCTTCAATCTGGTTATTATCAATGCTTGTTCGATGCGGAAGTAACTCTTCTTCCATTCCTACCAAATAAACATGAGGAAATTCCAAGCCCTTTGCCGCGTGCAACGTCATTAATTGCAATGTATCAGCGTCTTTATCATCGGATTGTTCAAGGATATCAATCAAAATGAGCTTGTTAATGACATCATCAAGTTGTGTGTTGTCACCTTTTGCTTGTAATCGCCCAACCCATTCAATCAGTTCGTTGACATTTTCCATGCGTTTTTGAGCTTTGATGGGGGTTTCGCATTGCTCATAGGTATAGGCTTCGTAACCACTGGCATCAACCATGTCATTTAAGACCTGAACAATAGGCTCATTTTGGCAGCGTTGCTTGATAGTAAACAGCCATTGTTTAAATTGCATGAGTGCTGCTCGTGGTTTTTCGCCTACTTTTTCTGTTAAAGCCATGTGATCGCAACAGGCAAACAAACTCATGCCTCGCGTTTGGGCATAGTCTCCCAACGCCTCCAGCGTTGTATCACCAATGCCTCGTTTAGGCGTATTGATCACGCGTAAAAATGCCGCATCATCGGCTTCGTTACACAATAACTTTAAATAAGCAAAAATATCTTTGACTTCAGTTCGTGCAAACCAAGATTGCCCACCGCTAATATGATAGGGGATGCTGTGTTGACGTAAAACGGTTTCAAAAACGCGTGATTGATGATTCCCTCGATATAAAATCGCATAATCCCCATAGGGGGTTCGATGACGGAGTTTATGGCTGATTAAATCTGCAACCACTTGATCGGCTTCATCTTGTTCATCCTTGCAACATAGAATACGTAATAAGTCGCCATGCCCCAATTCACTCCACAAGGTTTTGGTAAATAGGTGAGGATTGTTGGAAATGAGTTGATTTGCCGCATGCAAAATACGACCTGTGGAGCGGTAGTTTTGCTCAAGTTTAATCACTTTTAATTGGGGGTAATCGGTGCTTAATTGAGCGAGATTCTCAGGTCTTGCACCGCGCCAAGCATAAATCGACTGATCATCATCACCAACAACCGTAAGCTTTGCCTCTATCCCCACTAATAATTTAACCAAAGTGTATTGGCAGGTATTGGAATCTTGATACTCATCAATCAACAAGTGACGAATTTTATTTTGCCAATGGGTGAGGCTATCTGGATGCTGATTGAGGATATGAACGGGTATTCGAATTAAATCATCAAAATCAACCGCATTATAGGTTTGTAGTGCGTTCTGATAATGAGGATAAATGCGTGCTGCTTCAACAAAAAAAGGCGAGTCAGGTGTTCGTGTTAGAACATCTTCAGGGGTGAGCAAATCATTTTTCCATTTTGAAATGTATTGTTGCACACGAATGAGATTTTCTCGTTCATGAGCGCTTGAAGCGGGAAGTAATCGGCGTAAAATTTGCAAACAATCTTCACTATCAAAAATAGAAAAACCACGCTTTAAGCCACAATGGGTCAGGTCGCGTTTAATCATGCTTAATCCGAGCGTATGAAAAGTAGCGACTTTTAACCCGCGACGTGCGTTTGGTGCCAATGCTTTAGCAATGCGACCTCGCATTTCGTTAGCGGCTTTATTGGTAAAGGTGACGGCTGCAATGTTATGCGCTCGACAACCACATTCTTCAATGAGATAGGCAATTTTTTGTGTGATGACACGGGTTTTACCGCTGCCAGCTCCTGCGAGCACGAGCAATGGTCCATCGATGTATTTCACTGCTGCCATTTGTTGAGGATTGAGCATGGTGGGGCATTCATCTAAAAAAGAGCATTATCGCATGGATTAGGGTAAAATAAGCGTTTTTAATCTTAATGAGTCTTTGCCATCATGAATCAAGAAACCGATACCTTGCAACGCTTTATGTTCGAACACGCAAGTATTCGTGGTGAGATTGCCCATTTAGATGATGTTTATAAGACCATTTTACATCAACGCCCCTATCCGCCCATGGTCAAACGACTATTGGGTGAAGCTTTGGTGTCTTGTTTGTTGTTGGCGGGCAGTATTAAATTTGAAGGTGAAATTACACTACAATTTCATGGTGATAAACGCCTGCCCCTATTACTCGTTCAATGTGATCATCAATTACAAATCCGAGGTTTTGCGAATTACCAGTCTGATGACGAGCCTGTTGATTATGATGCGGCTTTTTTAAAGGGCCATATGTCTCTTAATATTAACCAATATAATCAAACTAAAACCTACCAAAGTATTGTGCCTATTTTATCGTTGTCCATGGGCGATAACCTCATGCATTATTTTGCTCAATCAGAGCAGGTGACCAGTCGTGTTTGGTTGGCTGTGGGTGATAATCTGGCT
>JAJZSG010000016.1 GCA_021849905.1 Pseudomonadota bacterium | reverse complement strand
GTTGATGAGCCTGCGGTAAATAACAACGAACAGCTTGCTCCGGGCGCGACTGTCGCACAACCACTGGCATCTTGAGTCACGTCGGTCCAAGTGGATGGTAGTGTAGCATGAATATTTTGCGCTGTTGTCTTGCCAAGATTAGTCACGGTGACAGTTTGGGCAACGTTGTAGTTTTGTTGCAGTGTTAACGTCGTGGGCGTGGCCGAAAGCGAGATGACGAATCTTGTCGAATTAAGAATACGCAAACGATCGCTTGAAGACGGTTGATAACAATCAAACCTACCGCCTTGTTGACAGAATATAGGCCCTTCGTCGATTACTTTAGGACCACTAGCATTTCCAGAAACCTGCAATACCAAGGTACATGATTGTTTACCTGCTAAAACAACCGGATTAGCGCACACGCCTGAGCCGGTTGTCACTTGCGTCACATTGGCTATGGGCGTCATAACCAGCGTGTGTGGTTTTTTTGATTGATTGGTCAAAACATATTTCACCAGTAAGCTACCACCAGATGGCACTGTGGCCGTGGCTGGGTAACCTGAAACGGGTGTGAACGTCCACAAAGGAGCCGCTGCGTTTGCTGTGCTAAGGGATAGAGGTAATAGAAAACTTATTAATAACGGCACACGGCTTTTTTTAATGTCCTTCATAAAGATATCCTTAAAAAATTAATTAAACATTAGTCCTTTGGTATATGAATGACCAAACTGTGACCCTTGCCCCAAGGTTTGTGTTAAGACTTAAGCTAGTCGACTTTAATCTCTATCGATAAATTGGCAGCTAACTTCGGCTCATTATGATCGACAAATCATATGTTGCAAACAGACTTCCAGCACTTCAAGTGACAATCCTAAAATCAATCGTTTAAATGGCTTAGGATCTATCGATAATTCAGCGCCCGTGATATAAGACTACATCAATTCTTTTTTAATAGTCAACAAGCGTGCTACTCCAATCTTCGTAGATGACAAAAATACTATTGTCTTTGCCGAAAAGGCGAGAATCTATTTTTCAGTTGGCATGATGACTATAACCCTAGGTATCCCCGCCTTCGCGAGGACGACAAAATAAAGAACCGTATTTACAGGAAGAGGCTCTAGTAATTTGATGTTTAAATTTCCTGATACCTTAACATGCTGGCAACAATCTCAGATCGAGCTAAATCAGGGCCTTCCCATCCATCCACTTTAACCCACTTGCCTTCTTCCAAGTCTTTATAATGTTGAAAGAAATGTTCAAGCGATGACAGTAGCGGTTTTGGTAAATCTTGATAAGTATGAACTGTCTCATACATTTTACTGAGCTTACTGATAGGCACAGCGAGCAGCTTCGCGTCCACACCCGACTCATCGGTCATCTTCAACATACCAACGACACGACATCGGATAATAGAACCTGCAATCAATGGGACGGGAGTCACCACTAACACATCAACCGGATCCCCATCTTCTGATAAAGTTTGTGGAATATAGCCATAATTTGTGGGGTAAAACATAGCCGTTGACATGAATCTATCAACAAATAAAGCACCGGACTCCTTATCGACTTCATATTTCACCGGTTCACCATGCATAGGAATTTCAATAATCACATTCACTTCATTGGGTACATCACGACCACTGTTTATATTGTTTAAACTCATCACAACACCTATAGACTATTTTAATGACGTTGTATTATGCGTAATTTACCCCCAAAAGGCAAAAGACAAGGTATAATGTTTTCTAGATGAATCGCTCTAACAAAACTTTTATAGAGAATATCGTGAACTGTTTATTCTGTAGCATTGCCGAAGGCAAAATTCCTGCAACTGTCGTATTTGAAGATGAAACCATTATGGCTTTTTGTGATGTCAATCCGCAAGCGCCGCATCACTTGCTCGTTATCCCCAAAAAGCATATAGCCACGATTGATGATGCCAACACGGATGATGCGTTACTACTGGGACTTATGGTTTTAAGAGCACAATCCTTAGCAGCAACTGAGGGTTTTAACTATTCCGGTTACAGACTTGTTTTCAATGTCAATTCGAATGGCGGACAGACCGTCAATCATATTCATTTACATGTTCTAGGCGGGCGAAAAATGACATGGCCCCCAGGTTGAGGTTATAAAATGCATAAATCATTTGAAGAAATTATTAAAGGTGTTGGTGAAGATATCAATCGTGAAGGTCTTCGCGACACACCAAATCGTGCAGCAAATGCCTTTCGCTACCTGACCAAAGGCTATCATGAAAATCTTGATGATATCATCAACGACGCATTATTCGAGTCAGAAATTAATGAAATGGTGATTGTAAAAGATATTGAAATGTATTCCATGTGTGAACATCACTTACTGCCTTTTTTAGGCAAATGTCATGTAGGTTATTTACCCAATGGTAAAGTATTAGGCTTGTCTAAAATAGCCCGCATTGTTGATTATTTTGCACGTCGGTTACAAATTCAAGAACGATTAACCAGCGAAGTGGCTCAGTGTATACAAAAGATCACGGGTGCTCGAGGTGTTGCTGTTTTGATGGAAGCAAAGCACTTATGCATGATGATGCGCGGTGTTGAGAAACAACATTCGGTGATGACAACGTCTGTGATGCTCGGTGAAATGCGTAATAATGCAGGCAGCCGTATGGAATTTTTAAATTTGGTTAAATAAAGTACCAGCTAGGAATATCTAATTTTTGGCATCAATTGAACAACATCATTGCGCTTTGATGCCGAGAACGTTCATAGGTATTGAATAAACAGACTTAGACATGTTTCTATGGGCATTACAGCTTAATAATCATCAGGTTCTACACCGTCAATATAAAACCACCGACCATCGATTAAGCGAAATTCACTAATTTCATGAATGGCGCGATGTTGGCCATTTTCAATAAATTTGGCAATAAACTCAACATACCCTTCGCCATGCAATGTATTATGAATATTGATAATGTTTAATTTTATCCATTTTACCCTGTTGGCCCACGTTTTTGCTTCTTGTTCATTAAATTTTTCCAGCGCTTTTCCCTGCATGGTTCTTTTGATGTAATCGATATTTGCTGATGTATAGGCCGTGTATCTTGAGCGCATTAGCGCAACGGGTGTTTGGGGAATCTGTTTTTCGCTAAGATATACGCCACAACACGCGTCATAATCTAATTTAGAACAACAAGGGCATTTAAACATTTAAACCCCATCAATCTTTATAGAATATTCTAAAACCAAAATAAAACATGCAAAAGGTATTTTAATCGTTAAAACGCCTTTTGCACTGGTAACAATTATTCAGCAGGCACGTCTTCAACCGCTTGCGTAACAGGCTTACCTTTCCACTCCAACTTCACGCGGCCTTGCTTATCAACGCCTGCAACAAAAACGTCAATATCCTGACCTTCTTGCAGTACATCCTCAACTTTTTGAGACCGTTCAGCACAAATTTGTGAAATGTGTAAAAGACCATCTTTACCAGGTAGTAAATTAATAAACGCACCAAAGTCAACAATTTTACTCACCTTACCATGATACGTTTGCCCGACTTCGACATCCGCAACCAAAGCTTTAATCTGACGCTGAGCATCATCTAACGCGTCTTTATTCGGTGAAAATAATTGTACGACTCCCGCATCGCTCACATCGATGGATACTCCAGTGCTCTCAATTAAGCCTTTGATAGTAGCGCCGCCTTTCCCAATCACCGTTCGAATTTTATCTTCAGGGACATTCATCGTGATAATTCGTGGTGCGTGATCAGACAACTCATCACGATGTTCACCTAATGCATTATTCATCACATTTAAAATATGCTGACGTCCAGTAAGGGCTTGATCAAGCGCCTGCTCCATAATGTCTTTGGTGATTCCTTTGATCTTAATATCCATTTGTAATGCGGTAATGCCTTTCTCGGTTCCTGCGACTTTAAAATCCATATCGCCCAGATGATCTTCATCACCTAGAATATCAGTCAATACCGCAAAACGATCGCCTTCTTTGATTAAACCCATAGCAACACCCGCAACAGGGGCTTTTAATGGCACACCGGCATCCATCAATGCCAAACTGGTTCCACAAACTGTCGCCATAGAGCTTGAACCATTGGATTCTGTAATTTCAGACACAACACGCAATACATAAGGAAAATCAGCTTGCTCAGGTAAAACAGCTGTTAAACTGCGACGAGCCAATCGACCATGTCCAATTTCACGCCGTTTTGGACTGCCCACCATACCGGTTTCACCCACGGAATAGGGAGGAAAGTTATAATGCAACATAAACCGGTCTTTCACCACACCGTCTAATTTATCTAACAGTTGCGCATCACGATCATTGCCTAACGTTACCGCAACAATCGCCTGTGTTTCGCCACGAGTAAAGAGCACTGAGCCATGCGTGCAACTCAATAAGCCTGTGCGAATCGTAATGGGTCGAACGGTTTTTTGATCTCGTCCGTCGATACGAGGCTCACCATCTAAAATTCGATTGCGCACGATATCTTTTTCAAGGGTTGCCATTAATCGAGACACCTCATCGCGATTCACGTCAGGATACTCAACCAATAAAATATCCATCACATTCTGACGACATTCCGTTAAACGTTGATAACGTTGTTGCTTATCTTTAAGTAAGTAGGCTGAATTGAATTGTTCTGTCGCCAAATGTGAAATACGCGCAGCAAGATTAGAATCATCTTCAGGTGCTATCCAATTCCATATGGGCTTGGCAACTTCCGCAGCTAATTCTTTAATTCCTTTGATAATCCCTTTGATCATTTCATGACCATAGAGAACCGCACCTAACATCACATCTTCACTTAATTCGCGCGCTTCAGATTCAACCATTAAGATTGCATCATCGGTTCCGGCTACAATTAAATCTAGCTCAGACTCAAGCAAGGCTTTCGGACTGGGATTTAATAGATAAATACCCTCTTTATAACCCACTCGAACGCCACCAATAGGTCCTTGGAACGGAATACCTGAAATAGCTAAAGCAGCAGATGCACCAATCATTGCCACAATATCAGCAGACACATCCGGGTTTAACGACATAACCGTTGCAATAATTTGCACTTCGTTGTAAAAATTATCGGGAAACAGTGGGCGTAAAGGCCTGTCAATCAAACGTGATATCAAGGTTTCGTGCTCACTAGGACGACCTTCACGTTTATTAAATCCACCAGGGATTTTGCCCGCGGCATAGGTTTTTTCTTGATAGTTAACAGTCAGCGGGAAAAAACTATTTTTGTCAGCACCGTCTTGTCTACCGACAACAGTAACTAATACCTGTGTTCCATTCATACTGGCAAAAATAGCACCATCGGCCTGTCTTGCGATTTCACCCGTTTCAAGAACCAGTGTTTGTTCACCTAATTGTATTGTTTTTGTGATTTTAGACACGAAAATTACCTCTTGATTATGTAATACCGAATACCGAATACCGAATACCGAACGGAGTCAAAATAAAATTTATCAAGACGCCAAGGAATCTAAAAAAAAAGGCGCAAAAAAATTGCGCCTTTTTTAAAAAATTGCTATCAAATCAATGCCACATTACATACTCTGGATGATTAATAAGAATCTCTAAGACCAAGACTTTGTATCAAAGTAGCATAACGCGATTTATCGTTGGCTTTCAGATACTTAAGAAGCTTACGGCGCTTATTAACTAGCTCTTGCAAGCCACGTCGTGAGTGGAAGTCTTTTTTGTGTTGTTTGAAATGGTCGGTTAGGTACTTAATACGACCTGTCATCAAAGACACTTGAACTTCAGGTGAGCCTGTATCTTTATCAGCTCGCTTAAATTCATTGACGATATCTGCTTTTTGTACGCTCGTTAGCGCCATTGTTCACTCCTGAAAATAAATTTTACCTCAGTTATGAAATAAACAGTGAGGTCGATTAAATGTTTTACCCTAAGATAATATCGAAATACAACCGTAAAAACAAGCGTTTTTTTAACTTTGAATCATCACATTATTGACAGTGTGATTAATAAATAGTTAATATAAGCCTTAGCAAACAATCTGGCCCCCTCTCTTTGGTCCATGATTAATCATAGTCAATTAAAAATGAGGATATGATGCATATGATGAATAAACGCTCAGGATCCCAAGCCAGGCAATCAATTGAAAAGAGTTGTTTATTGTTGTTAAAACAACACCTAGACAACTATTTCAACTTTAATCATAAGCCTGATTTATTAACTGAAATAAAAAAAATTAATCAACTCGATAAATTAATCAAAGCACTGAACCATGTTCATCAAGAACATCAAATTCTCACGCCGTTTATCCATACATTTCTCTTTGAGTTAATGCGCATGACTGTGTTGACACCAAACGTTTTTGAACAATTAAAATATTTAAAAACACAAGGTTTGAATTATCTAGCTTGGGATGCAATGGGAAACTCAACCTTAACACCCCTTGTTACGCGTGCCAATGATGCGGCTCCAATAGACTTAGTTTTTATTAAATTTTTAATTGAAGAGCTCCAGTGTAAGGTCCAAAATTTTGAGCCCAATCATCCCATATCTATTGCCTTAATTAATAATAAGAGAAAAATTTATGATTACTTGGTCGAAACACTGCCCGTTTACTCTTGTATTGGAGATACGTTACTGACCATGGCCGTGCGTTATGGATACACGCCGTTAGTCAAAAAAACAATCGAAAAAAGTCCTCATTTGCTAAATACATCTGATGGAGCAGGATACACGCCGCTCATGTATGCGGTAATGTTTAAAAGAGCCGAATCAGCGAAGTTACTGTTAGCGCGTAATCCTGATCTTTACGCGAAAACACCCGAAGGATTAACTGCGTCACACTTAGCGTTTAACTGTACTGGGGTCGCAGGCTGTCTGGATATTCAAGATCCAGACACCTTAGACGCTTACAAACCGGTTATCGATCTAATATTCGAAATCAATGATATCCGACTCCAGGACAATAATGGCCTGTATCCGCTGCATTATTATCCATTAAACAGTGAAAATACCTCACAATACATAAACCTATTAACGCATAATCCTGATTTATTGTTACTTAAAGACAAACACAACAGAACACTCATATACTATGCTCTAAAACACTATAGCCAGCCGCTATTGGACTATCTGCCTAGGGTGTGCCCCGAATTAAAACTTGATGCCGTAGATCTAAATTCTAAAACCGCTTTAAACTATGCAGTCAATTTAGGTAGCTTTGATACGTTAGCGTGGCTGACTACACAGGATCATCTTCATTTCAACCAGACAATGCACGCTTCTGCATTACTCGACGCTATGGTTATCGATGATAAAGAAATGGTCGATTTTTTGTTATCAATAGGCAAATGTGATTTGGATGCCTACTACGATACAGAAGATCAACCCAATAAAAACTCCCTGTTACATGCGCTCATCCATTGGGGTCATAGTGAGTGCATTGCGCGATTTGACTTATTTCGCCGCATTAAACCCGAGTTTGCTCCCACTCGATATAAAAATAGTTTAAACAAAACGGCTATCGATTTATTTTTTGATAAACATCTGACTCAAACTCAAGAGTCATTTCGTAATGAATTTATGGGCTACTTGGTCAACTATTTCCTTACAGAGTCAGAATACAAACTCTCGGAAATACCCAGTCAAATCATGTTATCTTTATTAAAATCTAAACAAATTGATGTCCATGACAATCTGGGTGAAGCCGTATTTCATTCATTTGAAGCACGTTTATACCAGGAAGCTCAAGAGTCTACGAATTTTCCAGAGTCTTATGAAAAAAAACTCTCTGAGTTCGTTAAAAACTACCAGCCGAATATCAACCAGCGTGATGAGCGCACTAACTTACATATCCTTGCCAAATTAGCACAATTGGGTGAAATGGGGTACAAACGAATTCGTGTGTTGTGTCAAAATTTCCCTGAGTTAACTACGCTTGATCTTGACGCATTAGGTTCATCATTGCTTCACGTCGCTTGTGAACAAGGGCATTTTGAATTGACGCGCTGGTGTGTGAATGATCATTCATTAGACATTTTACAGGAGCGCAGTGACGGTTTAAATGCGTTTGATATTGCAATAAAACAAAATGATCGATTAATTTGTAAATTTTTCACGACTAAATTAAGTCAAAAAAAATGGAGCATGTACATCACCTCACGCCAATCCGATGAAGGCGTTGTGAATCATTTGATTCAGCATGCGTTTTTTGGCTTTAAACCCAATAGCAAGGTTCGTAAAGCACTTGCTAAATTAAACAATCCCGAATTACAACAATATTTTGTTGCCTTAAACAGCACGATAATTGAAGAGGAAACTTCGACATCGCTTTCGCAAGCATGCGATGTTCTTAGTATGTCTCCTCAGAAAATAAACTGTACTGACATTGAAGGCATTATTCGCAGCAATAAAGTCAGTGTCATTAAACAGTTAAAACACAAAGAAGACATTTTAGATTTTGATATCAATCCAGAGACGGCCTTCCTACAAGCGCTAAATCTGATTTTATTAGCCGCAACGCAAGAGCATCGTGGTTTACTGTATCATCTTTGGCGAATTAAACCGTTAAAAAACAAATTGCTTTTTGCCCCCCAAAAAATGTTAAACGAATTATTGACACGCTGTGGTAACGATACTCAATTATCGATTTTATTAGATGAACAAACATTATCTCTATTAACTCCAGACGACAAATTTAATTTATTACTCAAAATGCAAGCGTTAAATTTAATGGGTTTATTAAAACTTTGGCTTAAATTTCCGGATTTTGCATCAGTCGCTCATTACAACAGTAATCAACTAATACGGTTAACTATCCAAAATCGTCAAGTTAGCCTGCGTGAGGCATTATTAGAGCATCAAACGGTTATCGACGCCATTGCAGAACAATACAAAGAGCTATTGCGATTTGCCTGTGAAATGGATGATGAGGATACGTTAATCACTTTACTAAACTTGCCTGAAGTGGTGTTTGCGATTGAAAAAAATGATTTTGAGTTAATTCGAGAGTGTATAAACGACGACGATTCATTATTAAGCCATAAACTTAAAGAGCTAGATTGTGTGGCGCGCTGGTTAAGTGAAGCTCATTCTCATCCTGAGGCTATAGAGCCCCAACTCGTTGCATGCCCGATAGGTGCTAATAAAGCCTACGAAAAACCCGCGATTCTCGTTGGATCATCAAGACATAAAAAGGGTCTTCCTCGAAAGACTGAAACCATACAACGTCGAACACGACATTTGTCCGCTACGCGACATCAACCATTACCTATAGCCCCCGCTTTGATAACGCCTCAATCCAATACAACGTTCTTTGCTCCCCAACCTATGCAATTACAGCCCATTTTCCCCGCGTATTTAGGCGCATTGCCACCACCACCCATTCAATTTCAACCCCTGCCCCCTCCGATTATTATGGTTCATACTGAAGAATATCATAATCGACATTACTCAAAAATTTTTGATGCCATCACCATGGACAATCTCGATTTATTTTATAATTTGCTAATTACCCAAACAGATATCAGCCATCAATGGATTCGTAACATGGCGCTCTCCGCAATTCATTTTAATGCGCAGACCATCTTTTTTAATTATTTTCTACGCTCCGCAGTCGTTGTACAGGACAGTGATTTTATTCATCGATTACTAAAAGAGGCAATGCCATTGGGCAATCGCGTGATGATTAATCGTCTATTCTATTCCCCATCCATTCAACTTAATCTAGACCGATATGGCACACAAATTCTACATACCGCTATTCAATGTGGCTACGCTGATATTGCATTAATGTTGATTAATGTGCCTTCCGTCACCGCAAAACTTGCTGAAATGGATTATTATGTTTTGCGTCATGCCGCAGCATCTGGTTTAGTCGAACTGGTTGAGCGGTTATTGACAATTGATCATGTTTATCAAAATGCCTCCATTCTCAATCATTCGGCTTTACGTAAAGCACATCAGGCACTTTTATTCCAGGGTGAAAAAGGACCATTAAAAGATGCTTATCAACGCATAATTTTATCCTTGCTATCAGTACCCGAGGTACTCAATTATGCATGCCAAAAAGGGACTGTTTATGCTGACATGATTATATTGTATGCCAGTCAACAGCTTAAGTTCTGGATCAACCAACAAAAAAAGTTGAGTAACGATCAGATAGCTGACTTATTACTCTTTGATCAGTATCCAGCGATTACAGAAGATTTAGAACTTCGAGGGATGATTAAGCAGTTAAAACAAGATAATTATTTGTCAAGTTTTACTGAAATGTCATTTTGGGCTAGACAAAGCCAGTTGCATCAAGTTGGTGAGGAGTGTTCTAAAGAACCTAATTGTGATGTTGTCTGAAAATAGCCTGACTATTCAAGGGACATAATAAAAATAAAATACTAGGGCGTGTTGACAATTGCTACCCCCGCCTACGTGCCTCGGCTTGTCCGAGGCATCTAGGAGATGCTCAAGTTAAAAATAAAACTAGATTAAAGCATTAATCCATTGATTAATAAGAGCAAACTCATAATCTAACGGTTCTGACACCAAGTATAAAACGAGTTTGCAATCGCTAGACTTATGCTCAGTGATGAGCTTTGGTCAAAGCTAAGAGGGATCATGCTACAACATAGGATTTATGACAAGCCCACTCTACGTTTAATCGTTGAGACGATGTTATACCGTATGCGAGTTGGTTGCCCTTGGCGAGACCTGCCAGCAGAATTTGGATGCTGGAATTCAATCGAAAGAAAAACTCAAAAACAGGAAACAGTGATATTGATTGGGGTCTGTATAAATATCGCCATTTGGTTGAAAACGTATTTGCTCGACTCAAACATTTTCGCGCCATTGCAACGCGGTATGATAAATTAAAACGACACTATGCATCAATGTTGGCAATGGCGTGTTCTTGTATTTGGCTTCCTATGTAATCAGCTCAACTTGAATGATATTCTCGAAGTGAGTCCAAATCTCGGTAACAAGGAAGAAAAATGAAAGCATTTTACGTCTATATTATGGCGAGTAAGCGCAATGGTACTCCTTGTACAATGTTGCTAAATTAATTCAATTCACAAAGATCATTCCTCGTACTTTTCTCCGTCCAAATCGAAAATTTTCATTCACATATAACTCACACTGCTCAACACTTCAATGCTCCCGAATAATAGAATATCTTGAGTCTTCTCAAATTAAAGCAGTAAGGAATACTCAAAACGATGCGGAAGAAGGAATTGAAAATGCAAATACGTTATGAAATTAATCGATTATCAAAAGAACATTTATCTGCTGCTTATGAAAAATTGCTTCCTATCATAACGCATCAAATAGAATCGAAAGAAATAGACGGAAATCATTTGAATAGAGCTGATGTTGAACATGCGGAAAATTTAGATGAGCAATTTAGCGTAACAAATGATGCATTTTCATCTTTAAAAAGGAATAAACAATGATCACAGTCGCCTTATATGCAAGAGTTTCATCTGAGAAACAAGCACAAAATAATACCATTGAAAGCCAAATTATAGCAGTAGAAAATCAAATACGCACTGATGGACATACATTATTAGATGGGTATAAATTTATTGATAATGGATATAGTGGCTCACATTTAATTCGTCCCGGATTGGAGCAACTAAGAGATAAAGTTGCAGCAGGAGAAATAGATAAAATCTATATGCATTCACCTGACAGACTTTCAAGAAAATACGCTTATCAAATGATTTTACTAGAAGAGTTTCAAAAGGCAGGTGTAGTCATATCATTCTTAAATTGCCAAATAAATGATAACCCCGAATCACAATTATTACTTCAAATGCAAGGGATGATTGCTGAATATGAGCGTGCAAAAATTATGGAAAGAAATCGTCGTGGTAAAGTCCATGCCGCTAAAAAAGGTGCTATCAGTGTGATGTCACAAGCACCATTTGGTTACCGATATGTCGATAAATATACGGGTGGTGGCCAAGCTTTTTTTGAAATAAATGAAAAGGAAGCCGAAATAGTAAAGAAAATATTTTTTATGATCGGTCAAGAACGCTTAAGTATTGGCCAAGTTCATAGGAAACTAAATGAAATCTATCCGTTTACACGTAAGGGATTAACAAACTGGTCTAGAAGTACCATTTGGAGTATTTTGAAAAATCCTGCATATATCGGTCAAGCTGCTTTTGGAAAGAAAAAAACATCGAAA
This sequence comes from Pseudomonadota bacterium, assembly GCA_021849905.1. Classification (GTDB taxonomy): domain Bacteria; phylum Pseudomonadota; class Gammaproteobacteria; order Legionellales; family Legionellaceae; genus DDPF01. The sequence continues at coordinate 11,501 of JAJZSG010000016.1, read as the reverse complement.
AAACTCCCCTGTGTTAGGCCTAAGAAAGGTTCATCTGAACATCCAAAGCAAAATTACTCCGTTTGTAAAACGAAAAAAGAAGATTGGATTTATATCTCTGTTCCAGCCATCATTGAGAAAAAGCTATATGATTCTGTACAAATGCAATTAGAAGAGAACCAAAAAATAGCAAGAGCGAGTCTTAAAGGAAACAATTTCTTATTACAAGGATTGGTTGTCTGTAAACAATGTGGTTATGGGTACTATGCTAAACGTGCGAGTAGTATTCCAAGAAGAGGTAAAGTTTATAATTATGTTTATTATCGATGCACAGGAACAGATTCCTATCGTTTTGCAGGTAAAAAACTATGTAATAATACACAACTTCGCATGGAAATGCTTGATATCGCTGTATGGGAGGAGGTGCAAAATTTATTAAACAATCCGTTTCGTCTTTTGGAAGAATATGAACGCAGAAGCTCAGAGTTGGAAAATTCATCATTAGATCAAACAAATGCTTCTTTAGATAATCAAATAAATAGATTGAAAAGAGGCATTTCAAAATTAATTGATAGCTATACCCAAGAATATATTGACCAAAGTGAATTTGAGCCAAGAATTAAAGAGATGAAACAACGATTAAAACTTCTTGAAAACGAGCATAAAAAAATCATTGATCAAATAAAGTTAAAAAGAGAGTTACGATTAATTATTAATGGGTTAGAGAATTTTTCATCTTCTGTGCAGGCAAAGCTTATAGATCTCGATTGGCATATAAAACGTGATATTATTAGAACATTAGTTAAACGCATTGAAATTAATCAAGAAGAGGTAACCGTGGTTTTTAGAGTAGATGATTTACCTGCTACAAATAATCATGCAAAACATACCTCAAAAGTTTTGCATGATTGTCCATCGAGTCGGTACTCTATATGTCGGTTCAACGTTTGATTGACGAGCTTAACCCAGAATGGCTTGATCTGTACGAGGAAATTTGTTCTTAATCTACATCTCCTGGATGCCTCGGACAAGCCGAGGCACGTAGGCGGGGGTAGCAACTGTCAACACGCCCTAAACAACGTAAATTCTTTTTTTAGAAAAATTTGTCTTACAATGTGAACACCTTGTGTATCTTTAAAAGAATTAAAATCTTGCGTTACAGAAAAAACAGCTAACCAATCCTATTTGATAATTTTATATACGCTAGTAACAGACTATGCTCGACACGCTTATCGAGAATAATAAAAAATCAATGACCGTTAATGTATTTTTGATGGGGTTTTGATACATTCTTCTTAAAAAAATAATAACCAAGGGACGAGACAAATGGACAATTTGAACCAATCTGATTTATTAAGATACACAAGACATCTACCTATTATCGGTATCGAGGGACAACAAAACCTTAAACGCGCTAAAATTCTTTGTATAGGCGCAGGAGGACTGGGATGCCCCGCTTTACAGTATCTTGCTGCTGCAGGTATAGGTACGATTGGTATTGTAGATGGCGATCAAATTGAGCTCAGTAACTTACAAAGACAAATTTTATTTCAAACAAACGATATTGGACGCTCTAAAGCCGAGGTTGCAAAAGAGCGATTATTAGCACTAAACAACACCATCATCGTTCATGCATACAAGGACTATTTATCGCCACTTAATGCCGAGCCCCTTATCAGAGACTATGATCTTGTGTTAGATGCAACCGATAATTATGAAACGCGCTATCTCGTGAATGACGTCTGTCGAAACCTAAAAATCGTACTGGTCTCTGCAAGCATTTATCAATTTGACGCACAACTGAGCGTATTTAATTACAAAAATGGTCCTTGCTATCAATGCTTATATGCAAGTCCTCCTCCGCCTGCACTGGTACCCAATTGTGCGGTAGGTGGTGTTTTAGGTATATTACCGGGAGTAGTGGGCACACTTCAAGGTTGCGAAGCTATCAAGGTCATTTTAGACCTGGGCGAAACTTTATCAGGCAAACTGCTCAGTATTGATTTATTAACCATGCAATTCAACCAATTTGATATTGAAAAACAAGATTGCGCAAACCATCCGACAACTATCACCCCTCGCTCCCAAAACAATGACACACCAAAAGAACAATCTATTAGCTCGACCGAACTATCAGCATTAATGCAATTAAACGAGAATAGTCTTCAACTGATTGATGTTCGGCAACCTTACGAACGTGATATTTGTCATATCGGTGGGCTTTTTATCCCATTAAACGAGTTGGATGAACATATCCATACGTTATCAAAGACAAAATTAACCGTTGTATATTGCAAATCGGGGGCTCGAAGCGCCAAAGCCTGTCAATTACTTCAATCAGAAGGATTTAGCGATATCCGTCAATTAGATGGTGGTATTTTAAGTTGGATAGACAACGTTAACAGCAGCCTTTTAAAGTATTAAGGCTGTAGCGACGAGCTTTTAAAACCCAGATCCTCATATCAAATCAGGTCGTTTTAAAAACCTGATTTTTTCCCACAATCGCTCATGTAAATAAAAGAAAATAATTTTAGAAAAAAACTCAAATACACCAATAGATACTGAAAACAAGACTTCTCGAGTCAGAATAAATCCCAATACCATTGTCAAAAGACTTCCGAAAACCCTCCAACTGATTGCTTTTGCAAGACTTCGTTTCTTTGAGTCAAATACGTTTTCTATCTCCATGAATAACCTAACCTTTCAATTTTATCCAGAATAATCTCAATGGCATCATTCACCTCCATTTTAGTTGTATCAATAATCAAATCCGCTTGCTCCGGAATCTCATAAGGTGAACTTACCCCTGTAAACTCTTGAATTAAGCCTTGCTCTGCTTGCTGATATAGCCCTTTTGTATCTCGCAACTTACACTCTGAAAGAGGGGTTGCGACATGAATTTCAATAAAACCACCCATCTCCCGAATTTGTTTTTTGATGCTCTCTCTTGTCGCTGCAACCGGTGCAATGGCCGCAATGATGGTGATCCCGCGATGACGCGTTATTTCTTTAGCCACGAATCCTAAACGATGAATGTGTGTGTTACGGTCACTTAAGTTAAATCCAAGACCTGCACATAAATGTTGACGAATTTCATCTCCATCCAACAAAGTCACAGCACGCGCGCTGTCTTCCTGAATTTTGGCTTGCAAAGCTCTTGCCAATGTTGACTTGCCAGCACCTGATAAACCAGTAAAAAACAAGGTAAACCCTTGTTGATTTGGTGGACAAAACGCTGATTTAAGAATGTTTAATACATCAGGAAATGAAAACCAGGATGGAATGTCTAAACCGTTTTTCAAACGTTCACGAAGCATGGTACCCGATAATTGTTCAACCTTATCATCAGGACTTAACTCCTCTATCGTCAAATAAGCAGCCCTCTTTTTAACAAAGCTTAGCTCAGAAAAGGCCATTATATCTATACCCACTTCATCAGCATGACTAGACGCCAGCTTTTGAGCATCATCAGGCTTATAAAATGGCTCTCCAGACTGGCTTAATCCCGGACCTGCGTGATCACGTCCTACGATAAAGTGAGTTACACCGTAATTTTTACGGATAAGGGCATGCCACAGTGCTTCTTTTGGTCCAGCCATTCGCATAGCCAAGGGCAATAAACTAAGCATAACGGGTTGATGTTTGGGATAATGGTACAGAACTGCTTCATAACAGCGGATTCGAATTGAAGACGAAATATCACCAGGCATTGTTATGCCCACCACTGGATGAAGTAATAATGCAGCATTTGCAGCAGTTGCAGCACGACAAGTCAATTCAAAATGTGCGCGATGAATGGGATTGCGTGTTTGAAAAGCAACAATACGACGCCAGTCAAAAGCATTAAAGTATTGTTTAAGTTCCAAAGGGGTGTGGCGATATTGTCGGAAATCAAAATAAGTTAAGCGCTTTCGCGCAGTTAATTGACCACCCAGGTACCAAGAACCTGCTTTTTCAAAGAGATAATTCACACCAGGATGCGTGACATCCGTTGTACCAAAAACCTGTTTTGCTTCGATTTGTTTATTCGGCTGCCAATTAGATGTCACACGCATTTCAGCTAAGGGTGTATTATCCTGATTGACCAAGACAATCATTTCATGTGGTTTTAAACTATTCGCAAAAGCCTCTGAAACATCAAGATTAATGGGGATAGGCCACAATCGTCCATCGGTTAATCGCATTGTCTCACAAACTGACTCATAATCGTGCCTGTCTAGAAAGCCTGTCAGAGGAAAAAATACATCATTAAGTAAACAATCAAGATCAAATTGTTGACGCGACGTCAAAACCCACGTTTTGAGTTTTATTCGCTGTACATCACAAACCAACATCGTTTATTCCCTTAATACGGTGATTTAAATCTATAACCACATCCAAGTTTTCACGCAATCATCTTAATCGCATTATATTGAACAATCAATCCGCTCTTCAATATGATGAATCTCATCCGCTAAGTCCTCTGCTTGCTTTTTCACTAGCGACGCGTCAATCCCCTCAACCATAATTCTAAGCAACGGCTCCGTACCGGATGGACGCAACAATACACGCCCGGATCCTTTTAATTTTAAACTCAGTGCATTCACAGACTCAATAACACGCAAATTACTGACTAAACTTGCTGCATTATTTGTTTTTAAGTTAACCAGTGACTGGGGCAACAAATGGATATCTTGTTTTAAATCATGCAAGGTTTTTTCCTGTTTTATCATGATAGCCAAAACTTGCAAGGCTGCAACAATGCCATCGCCTGTGGTTGTTTTATCAAGACAAACGATATGGCCAGAGGACTCGCCTCCAATTTTCCAATCACGTTCTTTTAAGGCTTCAAGTACATATCTGTCACCGACCCCACTTCTAAAAAAGGGTACATCCATTGCCAAAAGCGCGTGCTCGAGCCCATAATTACTCATCAATGTACCTACAACGCCACCATGTAACATGCCGCGTTGATGGCGATCTTTTGCAATAATGTAGATAATTTGATCGCCGTTAATCAAATGACCTGCGGCATCAACTAAAATCAGTCTATCCCCATCACCATCTAAACCAATTCCCACATCCGCGCCTAACTGCAATACCTTTTGTCGAAGCATTTCAGGTGCTGTTGAACCGCATTCCAGATTAATATTAAACCCATCCGGCTTATCACCAATGGCTGTCACATCCGCACCTAACTCACTAAACACATTTGGTGCTATGTGATAGGTTGCCCCATTGGCGCAATCAACAACAATTTTCAAACCAGACAATCGGGTTAAAGACGGAATGGTCGATTTACAAAATTCAATATAACGCCCAGGTGCATCATTCACGCGTGTCGCTTTTCCTAACTTCGCCGAAGACACGATTTGCATGGTTTTATCCAACTCGTCTTCAATGGCCAACTCCATACTATCAGGTAATTTACTTCCATCAGCTGAAAAAAATTTAATTCCGTTGTCTTCAAAAGGATTATGTGACGCACTGATGACAATACCGGCATTCGCACGAAGCGTTTGTGTCAAATAGGCAATGGCAGGCGTTGGCATAGGACCTAAGATTCGTACATCAACACCTGCGGCTGACAATCCCGATTCCAATGCAGACTCCAGCATGTAGCCTGATATGCGTGTATCTTTACCCACAATCACTTTTTTTCGCTGCCCGTTCGTTAAAACACGACCCACAGCCCAGCCTAATTTCAACATAAATTCAGGATTAATATTGGATGCACCAACACGCCCACGAATTCCATCTGTACCAAAATATTTGCGTTTAGTCATACGCACAAAATCCTCTTTAACATGCACTAACAATTGCTTCAAGCATTTGCAGCGCCTGATTAGTTTCACCCACATCGTGGGTTCTTATGATAGTTACACCATTAAGGACCGCAAAAGCCGCGACCGCAAGCCCACCTGGCATACGCTCATGAATGTCTTTGTGTAAAACGGCGCCTAATGTACTTTTACGTGAAACGCCCAATAATATAGGCAAACCATGGCATTGAAACGATTTTAGTCTCTGTAACAGGGTTAGATTATGTTGCACGGATTTACCAAAACCAAAACCTGGGTCAAGAATCAGCTGTTCTCTCGCAATACCAGCCTGTTCACACGCTTTAATACGCTCCTGAAAAAATGCATTGATTTCATAAACCACATTAATCTCATATTGAGGATTATTTTGCATAGTTTGAGGCGTACCTCGCATATGCATTAAACACACAGGAACGTTTAAACTTGCCGCCACTTGAAGCGCACGCTTGCCTTTCAACGCATAAATATCGTTAATCATAGACGCACCCGCATCAATTGCCGCGAGCATCACACCTGCTTTACAGGTATCGATAGAAATACAAATATCGGATTGACAACGAATACGACGGATAACAGGAACAACACGAGCAATCTCATCAACGCAGTCAACGGGTACAGCTCCCGGTTTTGAAGACTCGCCACCAATATCGATTATATCAGCACCCTGCTCAATCATCATCTGAGCACGGTCAAAAGCAGCCTCAACATCTAAAAACTGTCCACCATCTGAGAAAGAATCCGGCGTGATGTTCAGCACACCCATAACCAGTGATTTTCTTAAATAGCAAGATGTAAGGTGAGATAGTGGCAAAAAAGAACCTTGACTATCACACCAACGTTTTAATTCATCGCTATTCACTAAATAAGATCACCATCCAGTGAACGTGCTTCGGACGACGTCGGTGGACTGTTAGACCCATTTTGCTTCGTATTGTTATCCACTAACTGTATTGATTCCCAATCAGCAGGTGGGGTTGGCTCTTTTCCTGACATGATTTCTTTAATTTGATTGGCATCAATAGTCTCGTATTTAATCAAACTCTGCGCCATTAAATGCAATGTCGTTAAGTGCTCTTCCAGGATTGTTTTTGCATACTGAAAGTTTCTATCGATAATCGCGCGCACCTCTTCATCAATTTGATGAGCTGTTTCATTGGAAATTTCTTTATTTTGATTAACGGTTCGACCCAAAAAGACTTCGCCTTCTTCTTGTCCGAATGTTAAAGGACCCAATGATGAAAGTCCCCAACTGGTCACCATTTTTCGAGCAATATCGGTGGCACGCATGATATCGTTAGACGCACCGGTTGTGACACTATCCGCACCGAAGATTAGCTCTTCTGCAATTCGACCACCAAACAAACTGGCTAATTGGCTTTCTAAACGACGTTTTGTATGACTGTATCGGTCTTGCTCAGGCAAAAACATAGTCACACCAAGCGCGCGGCCTCTTGGAATAATTGAAACCTTATAGACGGGGTCATGTTCGGGAACAGTTAAACCGACAATTGCGTGCCCCGCCTCGTGATAAGCCGTTAATTTTTTCTCATTCTCATCCATCACCATTGAGCGGCGTTCAGCACCCATCATGATTTTATCTTTGGCTTTATCAAGTTCTATCATGCCCACTTTTCGTTTGTTAGCACGAGCGGCAAACAAGGCAGCCTCGTTAATCAAATTGGCTAAATCAGCACCTGAAAAGCCCGGCGTACCGCGCGCAAGAGGGAGTATGGATACGGTTTCATCAACAGGAACTTTGTTTAAATGAACTTTTAAGATTTGCTCCCGTCCGCGAATATCAGGCAAAGGCACCACGACTTGACGGTCAAAACGACCTGGACGAAGTAATGCGGGATCTAAAACATCAGGACGGTTGGTCGCCGCGATCACGATAACGCCTTCACTACCTTCAAATCCATCCATTTCAACCAACAGTTGATTAAGCGTTTGTTCTCGTTCGTCATGCCCGCCACCAAGACCTGCGCCCCGATGACGACCAACCGCATCGATTTCATCGATAAAAATAATACATGGCGCTTGTTTTTTAGCTTGATCAAACATGTCTCGAACGCGAGATGCACCAACACCCACAAACATTTCAACAAAATCAGACCCTGAAATCGTAAAAAAAGGAACCTTGGCCTCACCCGCAACGGCTCGCGCCAAGAGTGTTTTACCGGTTCCGGGAGCACCAACCAGCAACACACCACGGGGAATACGTCCACCCAAATTCTGAAATTTAGTGGGGTCTTTAAGAAAATCCACGAGTTCTTTGACTTCTTCTTTGGCTTCATCAACACCGGCAACATCGGCAAACGTCACTTTAACCTGGTCTTCGCCTAATAAACGTGCACGCGATCGACCAAAGGACATCGCACCTCGGCCACCACCGCCTTGCATCTGACGCATAAAAAAGACCCATACACCAATCAATAGCAACATGGGGAACCAATTAATAAACAAATGTAACAAAAAACTTTCTTGTTGCTTTTCTTGGCCATTGACATTGACGTTATATTTTAAAAGCTCGCCCAACAAGGCCGTATCCTGAACCGGGATATACGTCACAAAACGATGATTATTCTTAGTCACACCTTTGATTATTTTATCATCCTCTATAGTCACTGAGTTAACCAGTCCCTGATTAATCTCTTTTAAAAATTGACTGTAAGACACTTTCTCAGCAGTGGCATGATGAGGGCCAAAGTTACTGAATATAGAAACCAGAACAATGGCGACAATTAACCATAAAAATAAATTCTTTACCATGTCGTTCAAAGTATTAACCTCTTTTATGTGATACAAAACACAAAACTAAACCCATATACGATAAAGTTACTACAAACGATAGCCCTTGGCCAGTAAATAGGTTTCTCTAGAGCGCGCCCGAGACGCCTGTGGTTTACGAATAACCACTCGTTCAAATTGAGTACGGGCTTGCTTAACAATGTCTTCAAAACCCGTGCCATGAAAAATTTTCATGAGCAATACCCCGTCGGGCTTTAACATTTTATGAGTAAAATCGTACGCAAGTTCAGCAAGATACATCGCTCTTGGAATATCAACTGCTGGATTTCCACTCATATTTGGAGCCATATCAGATAAAACGACATCCACACCCCGTTCAGGAACCCAGGTCATTAGCTTCTGTAATACGCTATCCTCGCGAAAGTCACCTTCAAGACAGGTCACATTGGGCAAGGGTATAATAGGCAATAAATCTAGGGCAACAATCAAACCACGTCCCGCCATCTTCTCGACAGCATACTGAGACCATCCGCCGGGAGCGGCGCCTAAATCAACCACTGTCATACCTGGTTTTAACAATTGCTCTTTGTCGTCAATTTCTTTAAGTTTGTAAACAGCACGACTTCGATACCCTTCAGCTTGTGCTTTTTTCACATAAACATCATCAAAATGTTCTTGTAGCCATCGATTACTGGTCTTGGAACGAGCCATACAATCCACATAAAATAAAATTTCTTATATCATACGCAATATGGCTACCTTTTCCCAGCAAAACGTGCAATAATTTATCACTTATTTTTTCGGATTATCATCTTGAATACTCTTTTAAAACAAAAACTCAAGGCCATGGCGCATCATTTAAAACCAGTCGTACTTCTAGGTAATAAAGGTTTGACTCCTGCTGTAATTGACGAAACAAATATTGCGTTGCAGGCTCATGAGCTTATCAAAGTTAAAATCAACGGCGCTGAAAAAGATGACCGTAGACAAATAGCTACAGAAATATGCGATACGCTTCATGCAACTCTGGTACAGTTAATTGGCAATACAGCGATTATTTACCGTAAAAATGAAGAAAACAACGATTAACCTGCCAAACATTAGGGGTGTCCCATTAAAAAATTCTTATGGTGCCTGAGTTGAAGACCATCGCGCACAAGGATGATCGCAGGAGCGGGTTCGTCTGAAACCAGGTAGCATAAGAATTTTTTTAATGGGACACCCCTGTGGCCAAACATGTTCATGTTTACATGATAAAAAAACTGACGTATAATAAATCAATTTTTGCATTTGGATACCATTATGCCTGACAGAAATAATCAGAGAATAGACGAAGCAGACGATAAAGCTCTAGTTCAAATTGTTCTCGATTATCTTCATGGTGATGAACTCGAAGAAATCAAGCATAAGTTAAAAACGCAATGCACAAAATACGGAATCGCATGTAAAGTGCGATTTCAAGGAATCAGAGCCACTCGAGATAAAAATGAAGACTACGCAAACTGCATAACAGACATGCTCAATGAGTTATCTGTCGGTGGTAGTGAACTCCATTTTCTACCCATTGACCGTGCAAAAAGAGCTCTTAGTATTAACTGTTATGTTTGGGATGAAGAGAACAATCAACTCTATTACATCAACGCAAACGGTGTTTCCGAAATACTCAATACCACAAATCATGCATTGTTTATCGATATGGTGAACCGATTAAAGCCTGCCAACGGTGATATAACAAGGCATTTATTTTATAAACAAATCAAAGAGCTCATCACAACCAATACAGCCAATAGACATGTGCCAGCAACGACAGACATTGAAGCAATACAAGATTATCAAAGAAGTCAAAATCTGTATGCATTACTGAAAAAACTAAAGAACAAGCATCGTCATTTAGCTCATCTTGTTGATCTAATAGACGATACAAAGCCCGAGCGTAATTGGGGACTTTATTTTACATTGGCCGCTTTTGTTACAGCTGTTTCAGGTGTGCTTTTTTATCTCAAAGAAAACATTAACAGCCTCAAAGCATGGTTTGATCGTATATTGCCTCTCATTTCACAATGGCTCAATAACGCCATTAATTTATTACGTAGCACGCCGTTAGTGGGTATACTTATTCATGCCATACCGCTTATACAATCATGGTACCGAGCCATAACAGCCACCTCAAGAGCTGATGCCAATAAAATAGCCAAGCTTTTTTTTAATACATTAGAGCATACGCTTCCTATAGCGGGGTATATCCTGTGTTATCTTGCGGCGGGTACTATGACGTTGCCAGCACTTAGCCTGTTTGTGATAGGGTCAGCGATTGACGTTATAGAAACACTATACTCTGTCATTGTTGATGCCTCAGAGCGGCACAAAAATCCCCTTGCTCCAGCAACAGAATATTACAGTGCTACTGCTAGGGCTCGCGCTGATAATCTGTATGAACGTGACCGATATCTGTTTATTATCAATTTTGTAGCCAATATATTCAGTACTGCAACGGTGCTTGTCTGGTGTGCTTTTCCACCGAGCTTGATGATTGCATTGCCTTGTGTTGTTTTTGGATGGCTAGTCGGCTTAGCCAAACAATCATTAACCAGTTTCGTAAAAGACGATTTTGCGAATACATTGCAGCGAGAACTGCATACCATTCACGCACAACAATACCCTGAGCCTAATCAAACCGATACAGCACAGGTCAACATTGAGCGCTCAACTGTCGCTTTACTAACAGAAGAAAACCGCGCATTAAGACAAGAACTGGCGCAACAAAAAGCATACTTTGATGGTTACAAAGAAGGCCAACGCGATTCCAGAAGTCATTTTCGTGCAATGGGCTTCTTTGATCAAAACAAGGCTACAATTGTTCAAAACCGATATCAACCAATTAATACAGACTACGATGATGAAAATGCTTCGGATAACGAACAAGAACCATTAATTAGAACCATTAACAAGAATGGATGACAGAATGAGTGATAT
>JAJZSG010000133.1 GCA_021849905.1 Pseudomonadota bacterium | reverse complement strand
CTTTGTGTTTTTTTTATGATCTTTTTTTTGCGGTTTTATTCGATTGAAACTCAATGGGTATCATCGTTAAAATAGCTAATCGGAGTTGTTCATCAGTACATTCAAAACAGCCACCTCTGGCAGGCATAGCATTGTAACCCTCATCAGTATGCTTTAATAACACATCAATACCCTGCTTTATTCGAGGTTCCCACGCGGACTTTTGCCCCATCATGGGTGCGCCCAGTTCAACCAATGGTTTTTCAGCGTGGCACATAGCACAGTAGTGCTCCACTATTTGTCGCCCTTCTGTTTTAGAGCCGGCAACTTTGTTTAAAAAGTCTTGAGGATGATGACTTGCAGCCCAACCATTTGACAGCATGAACCAAGAAAGGAAAATAATAAAATAATTATTTAGCATGCAATCAACTCTCTATCAAAGACACTCCATCAGACTGCGCCTGCATTGATGTAATAATCAATTGTAATCGTGTTCGACCATTATACTCGTTTATGTCTAATTTGTAAGCTGCATGTAAATAGCGCGCTCGGTGATTAGGCCATGCTTTGGTATCAACGTTAAATGCAATTGCATCAATAGGCTCACCACCAAACTCTCGAACCAGCGTTAATTTTAAATGATTTTGTCCAACCAGACGTTGCTCGAGGATTTCAAACACGTTATCGAATAATGGCTCAGGAAATTGTTGCCCCCAAGGTCCTGCAAGTTGTAATAAGCGAGCGAGCTCTAGATTAATATCGTTGGTATCTAGAGGCCCATCGCTTAGTAGTTCACCTTTGCATTGAGAAATATCCAAGTGTTTATTGACCTCTTGAACTAATGCCTGTCGAAAAGTTGAAAATGATTGTGGATGAAGCGTAATCCCCGCAGCCATGGCATGACCACCAAATTTGACAATAAGTCCTGGGTTATCTTTATCAACTGCAGCGAGCACATCACGAATATTCAACCCTGGAACAGAGCGAGCCGAGCCTTTTATTTCCTCATCACTTGCTTTTGCAAATGCAATGACAGGACGGTGATAACGCTCTTTTAATCGTCCGGCCAAAATGCCTATCACGCCTTGATGCCAAGATTTATCCAATAAACATAACACCGCTGGCAAGGCTGATTCACTTAAATCTGATTTTAACGCCAAGGCATTTAAAGCAACCAACGCTTGGTCTTTCATTTCCACTTCAATTCGACGCCGTTCGATATTTAACTCATCTAATTCACTCGCAAGATGCATTGCTTTTTCAAGTGTTTCACTTAACAAGCATTCAATACCCAATGACATATCATCTAATCGACCCGCCGCATTTAATCTTGGCGCAATAGAAAAGCCCAAGTCACTCTCGCGTAAGGTTTCGCAACGCTTGCCCGCGACTTTGATTAATCCTTTAACTCCCGGGCGACATAACCCTTGACGAATACGTTGTAGACCTTGATACACTAAAATTCGATTATTTTTATCAAGAGGAACCACATCGGCAACCGTTCCTAATGCAACCAAATCAAGAAATTGCGCCATATTAGGCTCAGGCGAATCAGTAAGCTGAAACCAATCGCCAGCGCTTAAATGACGACGTAGCGCAAGCATCACATAAAAAATAACGCCCACACCGGCAATCGCTTTACTTTCAAACTGGCAACCCACTTGATTTGGATTCACAATGGCGCATGCTTTAGGCAAGGTTTCAGCAGGAAGATGATGATCGGTAATCAATACATCAATACCGGCTTCATTTGCTGCATCAACCCCGTCTATACTGGCGATGCCATTATCAACAGTAATAATCAAATCAGGATTCCATTGTTTTGCAATACCGATAATACCTGGCGTTAAACCATAACCAAATTCAAAGCGATTGGGCACTAAAAACTCAACATGCAAAGCTCCCATTGCACGTAATGCCGCGACGGCCAACGCACTGGATGTTGCACCGTCCGCATCAAAGTCACCAACAACGAGAATGCGTTGTTGTAATCGCAATGCTTTTTCTAAACGAACACAGGCTTTGTCGATATCCGTTAAGGTATTAAAAGGAAGCAATGCTTGTAAACGCTTATCCAATTGTGCTTCGTCAACAATATCACGAGCTGCATAAATTCGTTGAATCACTGAGGGATATGATGGCAATGTGGGTAATATGGTCGGTAATGATCGTTGCTTAATGTTCATGATTAACTAGACTCCACGGAATAGTTGATTAAATAATCGCGTCCATATAGATAGTTTTTTAGTTGTATAAATTCGATTATTCCAGACCCAACGAACCGTATTATTTTTAAAATGATTCATTAACGAATGGTCAAAATCAGACAATAACACAAGCGTATTATTCGCTAACGCTTGGTTAGGATGCAATCGACTGACCTGCGATGATAGTAAACGCGCAAGTGCATAGGTTTTATCATCAGCGCAAACAATAGATCTTGTTCCAAGCGCGTCTAGCTCAGCCTCCCGCCAAATCCAGACACCGTTTACAGGGTATAGAGCAGCGCGCTCTTTATTCAAAATATGATCACTGAAGAACATTTGATTTTCAGTAATAAAACGAGACCAAAACAAGGTTGTGTCTAATTTCTGCAAAGGCTTTTTAATGGATTGATTAAACAGTAAATGAACCGGGTCGGCATGAATAAGCGGCGCGTTATCAAATTGAATCAGCCATGTATATGCATCGTGATAATGTAATTTGACAGGATCTGATGCAAGAAATCCGGCCAGTGCCGCAAACCAACGTTTTGATTCCGTATCGGATAAGCTTAGTGTGTCATAACAGGCCATAATCATGGCATCATTGTGTGTGGCTTGCCAGTAAATTGGTGATATAACAAGCCATCGCCCAATTAAACCATGATAACGACGCAATAAATCGGCTACAGGAGGAGCATTTTTAGTATAGCCTAAACAGGTTAAAACATGACTGTAAAAATGCCCCATTATTTCGGCATTATCTTCACAGTCAGGCACCGAAGGACAGCTGGAATTAATGACGATATCCATGTTTATAATGCCCTATGTGATATAATTTTCGTAGTATAAATTAAGGGACAACTAAAGACTATGCAAATCAATCTTGAAGCAGCGGATATCAACTCCATTCAGTCATATAGTGATTCGGAGCTCAAAATCAATCATCGGTCTTATTTTAAAAGTATTATTATTAGCCGAGAAAAATTGATATCTGATTGGCCAGTTTCCTCTGTGCAGGATTTAAACGAGTTGCTTTTAGAGCCTATGATTGCTTTAAAACCCGAAGTCATTATTATAGGCCATAATCAACCCGGACAATTTTTGTCCGCGACATTGGTAAATTATTTAGCAAAACAAGGGGCTGGTGTGGAATGTATGTCTATAGGGGCTGCAAGTCGAACATTTAACTTGTTATTAAGCGAGATGCGATCGGTAGTATTGGGTATTTTGTTTTGAGTTCTGTGTTTATCTACTGGGTTAAAAACATAATATTTGCCGTAAACCCTCATACAGTGCCTTCTCACACCTGACTATTTCTGCCTCAATTAGATGAACAATCACTTTACTTCGTTGACGTTGAGGAATGGCTGCTTTCATTCGAGAAGCAATATCATCTGAAATAGAAATCAAAACTTTAGTCATTATCGTCTCCTTGTATACAAGATATAGATATATACTATGTTCAATTTAAATAATTTATCAAAGGCATAATCAGGTGTATACTCAGAAACTTTAAAAGACAGTTGATTAAGCGTCATGCCAAAACCCGTTCTTCTCCCTGAAAAAATCAGCTCAAAACAATCACTCGGTCAGCTCTATGGAAGCAGTTTGCCTTTAGTCTTGTCTGAATATTGCAGCCAAACATTCGGTGTGAAACTGTTGGTTGCGCCTGATAATTTATCAGCGAATCAATTGCTTGATGAACTTCGATTTTTTTTGGTTGATGATGAAAATACACCCGAAATATTGTTTTTTCCAGATTGGGAAACACTGCCTTATGATCAATTTTCACCTCATCAAGACATTATTTCCGAACGATTGAAAACGTTGAGCCGTTTACAACAAAATCCTAATGCCATTGTTATCAGTGCGGCCAGTACGTTGATGCATCGTTTGTGTCCGCCAACTTTTTTAAACCAATATGGTTTAATGTTAAGTGAAAAACAAACTATCAATGTGGATGAATTTAGACAACAGCTTCAACAGGCAGGTTATCTTTGCGTTAGCAAAGTGCTTGAACATGGCGAGTTTGCCGTTCGAGGCGCCATTATTGATTTGTATCCCATGGGAAGTGAGCTGCCCTTTCGCATCGAATTATTTGATAACGAGGTTGAAAGTCTACGTCGTTTTGATCCTGATACTCAGCGTACTATTGAAAAAATCAAAGACATTCAAGTGTTACCTGCTCGTGAATACCCGATTGACGAATCCGGTATTGCACAGTTTCGTCGTGCATTTCGAGAGCGCTTTTCAGGCAATCCCAGTCAATGCCCAATTTATGAAGCCGTCACTAATGGAACTATGTTTGGTGGGCTGGAATATTATCTTCCTCTTTTTTTTGATAAAACGGCCACTTTTTTTGATTTTTTACCGGTTGAAAGCACTATTTTTTTAATTGAATCCACACAAGATGTCGCCGATAAATTTTGGTTGGAATTAAATACGCGCTATGAGCAACGCCAATATAGATCGGAA
>JAJZSG010000015.1 GCA_021849905.1 Pseudomonadota bacterium | reverse complement strand
TGGCGTCCATCATGTTCCATTGTAAGCCGTCACATCGAATTATCTTGAAGACTTAACGCCATTTTATACACCTCATTTTTATGAATCGCTGTTAATTTTGTTGCAATAGTAACGGCTTGTTTGAGCTGTAATTCAGCTAATAAAATACTTAACACCTGGCGAGTGTTATCGTGAGTTTCATGCGCTTGAATACGCGGTGGAACGATAACAACAAACTCCCCCTTACAATGGCCGTGTTCAGCAACCAGCCACGCTTTGACATCGATGCAGGTCCCAGCAATAAATCGTTCAAATGTTTTTGTTAGTTCTTTTGCCAAAACCAACTCGCAAGCTTCACCAAACACCGCTGCAATGTCATCAATACAGGCCAATATTCGATGCGTTGATTCGTAAAAAACAAGGGTATGTTCAAGCTTTTGCAAAGCCATCAATTTTTGATGGCGTGCGTTGTGTTTGGCAGGTAGAAATCCAAAAAACGAAAAACTATCACAGGGAACACCGGCAGCGGATAAGGCCGTGATAAGCGCACAAGTGCCAGGAATAGGGACTACTGGTATATTATGTGATTGCGCAAGTTTAACGAGAGGATATCCCGGATCACTGATTAGCGGCGTGCCTGCATCACTGATTAAGGCAAAGGATTTTCCTTGTAACAATGCGGTGATAACAGCATCACTTTTGCTCGACTCGTTATGTGCATGTAAAGACATTAATGGTTTTTTTATCCCCAATAATGTTAATAATTGCATTGAATGACGTGTGTCTTCGGCAAGAATGGTATCAACCGATTGCAGTATGTTTAATGCGCGTAATGTAATGTCATCACGGTTCCCAATGGGGGTTGCCACAACGTAAAGAACACCCATAATTGTTGCTGAAATGTCCATCTTGGTTTATCCTCTTCTCTTTTGTGTTCTGGATTACGTTTTATGCTGTCAATTTTACGAGTTTTTAAGCCTATTTCACTTATTCTGTGTGTTGTATTCCTATCACAATGCACTAAAGTCTCGACAGAAAGCCACTTGCACATGAGTCAAAAATTAGCCAGCCCCTATACTATGCCGGCAGCAGCTTATCTCGCGTTAGCAAATAACCAAACGGGAACGGAGAAACAATCTTTATTGATTATGGCCGCAGGTCGTTCAATATATGACGGTCAATGGCGTGAAGGATTAACCATTCTATCACAAACAGACGTTTTACCCGCTGAATTGGCTGATCAAAAAACACTGCTATTAGCCAAAGTGAATTTAATTCATGAGCAACCGAAAGTTGCTATTGCAACACTGGCCAAAATTAATAATATCAACAATCTAGCCACTTATTATCAAGTTCAATTTCATGACATGTTAGCTCATGCCTATCAAGCAGCAGGTCTTGCTGCGGAGTCTGTCGTTGAGCGCATTAAATTAGAAGCCCTTTTACCGGATGACGCCTCAAAAGCGAATAATCGTCGAGCACTTTGGTTGTCATTAACCACATTGCCGGTTCCCGAATTAGATACCTTAGCCACTGAATCGACTGATGGTTCTGAATTAAAGGGCTGGATGGAATTGGCGCTAATTTCTCGCAAACAATACGATAACCCGCAAATGATGTTGGTACAGATTTCCCAATGGCAAGCAGCCTATCCTCACCATCCGGCTAATTATCTTCTTCCATCCCCATTAGACAGTATCAGGGATCGTTTATTTTCAACCCCTAAACAAGTGGCATTGTTATTGCCACTAACCGGACCACTTGCAGGCCCTGGTGGCGCAATCCAGGATGGTTTTATGGCGGCTTATGATTCAAGTTCCGCGCGTAATTTTATGAAAGTGCGAGCTTATGATACGCAAAACAAAAATGTATCATCACTTTATCAACAAGCGGTTAATGACGGCGCGGATTATGTTGTGGGTCCTTTAAGTAAAGCCGATGTGGCGCAGGTTGCAGCCGTGCATCATCCTGTGCCAACGATACTACTAAATGACGTGGATGGTCGCTCGCAAGGTAATGCCTGGCAATTTGGCTTATCTCCTGGTAACGAAGCTCGTCAGGTTGCAGCCAATGCCCGTAAACGAGGGCTAAAACGAACACTCATCATTGCCCCCGCTGGGTCGTGGGGAGCTGATCTAGTTAAAACATTTTCCAATCAATGGCAAAGTACAGGGGGACAAGTGGTTGATACCCTGTATTACGATGTACAAGATAATTTGAACACGAGCATTCGTCAGTTTTTACATGTTTCTGAACATGACGCGCACGAAAAAAGTCTTCAGAAAAAACTGGGGCATAATATCCAATCGTCAGACATTCGTCGTCAAGATTTCGATATGATTTTCTTAATCGCATACCCTTCAAAAGCCCGGCAAATTATGCCGATGTTAAAATATTATTACGCAGGAAATGTTCCTGTTTATGCAACATCCAGTGTTTACTCAGGTTCTGCAAATTCGATGTTAGATAGAGATTTAGATGGCATCATTTTTTGTGATATGCCTTGGGTATTTAATCATCAAATGGGAAGTCGCCATTGGCCGGAGCAATTCAACAGCTATAACCGCCTCTATGCCTTGGGCATGGATAGTTTTGCTTTATCCAATCAGTTAAACCAATTAATTCTTTTTCCAGCCCTAGGCGTTAATGATAAAAGTGGCGTTTTGTATTTAAGCGCTGAACAACAGATTTCTCGAATTCTAGCCTTTGGGCAATTCAGACAAGGCTTACCGCAATTATTGGGAGACTCACGATAAACGAGGATGTGAGATGCTCACATCTTTTTTAAACACCCCGTTTAAAATCGGCGACTTAACCTTATCCAATCGCCTGATACAAGGCCCACTGGCAGGATTTAGTTGTGCACCCTTTAGGCAGATGTACTCTCGTTACGAGTCTCCTGCCTATTGTGTATCTGAGATGATTTCAGCTCATGATGTTATACACAAACATCAACCTGAATCCCGTTATTTATACCGTGCGCCTAATGAGGCCGTATTATGTTATCAACTAGCGGGAAATGATCCCGTGACACTGGCCCGTGCTGCTCACCACGTGGAGCGCTTAGGTGCAAATTTAATCGATATTAATTGTGGCTGTCCAAAAACCAAAATTCGAAAAAAGGGTGCTGGTAGTGCTTTGTTAGACCAGCCGGAACAGTTGTCTAATATTATCAATGCGGTGCGATCGGCAATCTCCATTCCCTTGACTGTTAAAATTCGTATTTTTGGAGATATGCGAGATATTGATTTAGCAATACGCATCCAAGATGCGGGTGCCGATGCATTAATCGTGCATGGGCGACGTTGGACTGAAGACTATGATATAAGTTGCGACCTATCACAAATTGCACGGATTAAAAAAGCCATCTCGATTCCCGTGATTGCCAACGGCGATATGGGTTCTAAATCATCTCTTTTGACAGCGTTTGAAAATACAGGCTGTGATGCGTATATGATTTCGCGAGCAGGGAGTGGGCAACCCTGGCTTTATCAACACTTACTTCTTGATTCACCTTTTAACGAAACAATTGGCCTAGACGAACAATTTTGCTGCTTCATGATGCATTTGGAGGGGCTTGCTTCTTTAGAAAGTGAGCATAAGGCCGTTTTACAAAGTAAATCTCTGGTTCGGTATTACTTCAGAACGACGCTATCTGATGCTTACTTATCTGACTTTTATCGCTTAACGCGTTTATGCGACATAGCGATTTTTTTAAATACGCACCTCTAAAGTCGAGAATCCACTGTTTTGGTTTATTAGTACAATCCGAATACATGGAGAGACGCCTAAATACATGATAATATTTAAACCTAGAAAATGCAGTTGCACCTGATCAAAACAAAGGATAAAGCCATGTCGTTACATATTGTCATTTTAGCTGCGGGTCAAGGCACACGAATGCATTCTGTTGTTCCTAAAGTCCTTCATAAACTAGGCGGGAAGGCGATGTTAGACCATGTTGTTGAAACGGCTTTTTCTTTAAAACCGGACGCTATTCATATCGTCATTGGTCATGGTAGTGAACAAATCAAACAGGCCTTACAAGATAAACCCGTGAACTTCATCTTGCAAGAAACACAATTAGGTACAGGCCATGCAGTTATGCAAGCTTTGCCACATATCCCGTTAACGAGTCAGGTTTTAATCCTTTCTGCTGATGTGCCCTTGATTCGACTCGATACACTACAATCACTGATTGAATGTTCAACAGCAACGGAATCATTGGCCTTACTACTCGCATCCATTGACGAACCCCATGGACTTGGGCGCATTGTGCGTAATAAAAAAGGGCAAATTGAGTTTATTGTTGAAGAAAAAGATGCCAATTCTGAACAAAAAAAAATCAAGGAAATTTATAGTGGCATTTGCAGCACATCAGCGCAGTATCTCATGCAATGGTTACCCGCATTAAATTGTAACAATGCCCAAGGTGAGTATTATTTAACAAATATTATTGAGATGGCCGTTTCGAATCAAGTCCCGATTACGTCTTTACAAACAACTGATCTCATGGAAATTCAAGGTGTGAATACCCGAGCGCAATTACAACAATTAGAACGAATTTGGCAGACACGTCTTGCAATAAAGTTAATGAATCAAGGCGTGACCCTTGCGGATGCGTCACGTATTGATATACGCGGAGAATTACATTGCGGTATGGACATTTTTATTGATGTGAACACTGTTTTTGCAGGTCACGTTATCATAGGTAATGGATGTTATATTGCACCGAATTGCGTGTTGACAAATGTCACGCTGGGTATGAACTGTACAATCCATCCAAGCAGTGTGCTTGAAAATTGTGTGGTAGGTGACAATTGTCATATTGGTCCTTTTGCTCGTATTCGCCCCGGAACAACGCTTGCGACAGGATGTAAAGTTGGTAATTTTGTCGAAACAAAAAATGCCATCTTCGGCACCGGCAGCAAAGCTAATCATTTAAGTTATTTAGGCGATGTGACCATTGGAGAGCAGGTTAACATCGGTGCAGGAACCATCACCTGTAATTACGATGGCGTTAATAAACATCAGACGGTGATTGAAGATGGTGCATTTATTGGCTCTGGTACCCAACTTGTCGCACCAGTGACTGTTGGCAAACTATCCACAATCGGTGCGGGTAGCACCATTCGCAAAAATGCACCTGCAGGCGAGTTAACGCTGTCTGATTCAAAACAAAAAACAATTTATGGATGGAGCCGACCCACAAAATGTGTTGATGAATAAGCGCTCCCTAAACAACAGCCTTCATTTTTTGAACCTTGGCGCATTCACAAGGCGGCTCTGTAACCTGAGTTTGTAAATCTGTAATCGCAAATCCTCGAACACCGCTACCCTCAGGTGCTACGATAAATGTAAGTTTAACCGTCAATGTTTGCTTTTGCTGGTAGGATGGGTTTTTGTAAACGACCAAAAGGGGCATCAAAGCTTGCCACTGATTATTTTTTAATGTTTTTATGTCTGGTGGCATCAACGCAACCGCACTCACAACATAAGCATTTTTTTTAACGGCATCTGGCAACTTCGCTTTAAGCAGTGCCTTGCTATATTCAATCCAGCCATTCGACGTAAAATATTTGGCAATATCTTTCTGACGTTCTATAAAATTTTCATAATCATAGGTGTATGTTGCAACAATCGCCTCGTTAACCCAAACAGCCAATTGAGTTTGGTCTGCAACAGGCGATGCAATGATTTGTGCAGGTAATAGGATAGAAAAAAAACATAGCGCGATTAATCGTTTAAAAAACATATTGATTTCCCGTAATAGGCATTAAATTTATTATACGTCGAGGATCACGAACAGTCATCGTTTAATCCATGACGAATATAATCTAAAACAGGGGCAGTATCCGGTAAAACACCATGCCAAATCGCAAACGACTCAGCCGCTTGCTCAACGAGCATACCCAATCCATCAACAGCTTCATAACCTCGTTGACGAGCCCAAACAACAAAAGTCGTAGTTCTTGTCTGTTGATAAGACAGATCGTAAAACACTGTTGAAGGTTTAACAGATACCGAAGACAAATCAGGTATTTGATTTGATAAACTAAGCGAGGTGGCATTAATAATCAGATCAAAACTTCCAGCTAATTCAGACAGGTCACAACTGCTTGCAGGCAAAAAGTCACAAGCAAGCGCATGAGCTCTTTGAAACGTGCGATTAGCAATTAACAAACTGGCAGGACGGTTGACTATCAAACACGGCAAAATTGCCCGTGCAGCCCCTCCAGCCCCCAATAACAAAATGTGTTTATCGACTAAATCAATATAACGTGCGAGATCACGTATCAAACCAACTCCATCGGTATTATCCGCATGCAGACCGTCTGCATCGCGCCATAAAGTATTCGCAACTTGAGCATGTACAGCACGCGGGCTCTGGTGAGCCGCCAAATGAAAAGCATGACTTTTGTAAGGTAGCGTAATATTGAGCCCTTCTCCCCCATCATCAAAAAATCGGTTAACGTGCTCTTCAAAACGCGATAACTCGACATTAATTTTTTCATATTCCAGAAAAAAACCCATTTGTCTCGCAAATAATTGGTGAATAACTGGCGAGAGGCTATGCCGAACAGGATGCCCCATCACTGCATAACGCCCACTCATGACGAACTGGATAAAACAAATCCACGACGCTCAATAAAGGCAATTAAAGGGGATAACACCATATCTTCAGCCGCCCAAGGCGTATCAGTGGCTTTTTTAGGCAACTGCTTAGCTTTCCACTGGCATAGAGCGAGCACTGCGGAGCATGAAATTTGTTGCTCATGCCCAGGTTTTGACTCAATACAACTTAATTCGAGGGGTTTATTATCAGAAACCAATGCTGACCAATGTCCGGCTTGTAAATGGCTACTCCAACTGGAGCTAGCATTTGATTCAGAAACAGGATGCGTAATCCAAAGATCGGTACTCGATAAATTGTGAATCATTGAGATAACCGAGTTTGCCGCCGGCAATATAACCCGCTCTCCCGATACCATAATTGGCGTGCATTGGTCGGGAAATATTTCCTCCGCACTAACATGATTTATAAATAGAACCAAGATCATTGAAATGATATAACGCATTTTTTTCTCTATCATACGATAATAATCAATTATTTTAACACGTTCCCAAGCATGACAAATGAAACAATAATTTATTTTTACACTTGTGCTATGATATTTCTTTTTTATTTAGACTTATTTAAAATATTATGCAGCCTTCATCGCTTCTCAGCAAAATCCCATTACTTCACAATGAATCTATTGTTCAATGGAAGACCGATATCGTGTCTTATGAGCAAAATCATCCTTTTCTAAAACTTGTAGAAGAAAACCATGGCTTTAATTACCAACTTTGGCATGCTGAAGATAGAGCTAGACGTGACGATTGCGGTTATGAATTTGTTTATCATGCTAAACGCGAAATTGATTACTGTAATCAGCAGCGTAACAACCGCATGGAAGCTATGGATGAATGGCTTTTTATTGCGCTACAACCGCCCATGCATACACAATGCCCTGTGCATTCTGAAACACCTGGAATGATGATTGATAGATTGTCTATCATGGCGCTTAAGATCTATCACATGGCTTTACAATCCACCCGAGAGGACGTTGATGCAACCCATCGTCAAAATTGTACAATTAAACTAAACACGTTACATGAACAACAAAAACAATTAATAACAGGATTATGTGATTTGTTAAACGAAGTAGAAAACAAAACCCGAACATTTCGCGTTTATCATCAGTTTAAAATGTATAATGATCCGAGTTTAAATCCTGAACTGTACTTGACGAAAGAAAAATAGTCGATTGTGAATGAGGGATGCTATTTAGGTTAGAGGAAGATTGAGACGAAATCAAACCCGTGTTTAAAAAGTTACCCTGATAATTAGACACAAACACGGCATTCTCGTATTCATTAAAACGGTCTCCTCGAGGCGTAGATGGTGATGGCTCTCGGCTTAGCGAATCAGCATCCTCCTGGTTGATAACACCATCAGTATCCTCAGTTACATCATTAGGTTCAGTTGCAACTGGTATGTTTTTAGGATTAGGATCATCATTAATTTTATCACGCCCAAGACGTGCGAGTCCTCTTAAAGCAAAAATAACCGCAAAAATAACCGCATCAATCCAGGCAAAGATAAGCATACTATCTGTATCATGATAATGACCATCTTGGCTTAATTCTTGTAATGCAACGAACAAAGACTCAACGGCTCTAATTCCCTTGCCAAGACCAGAACCAAATGAACGAAAAATCTCAAACCAATCCTGGAAAAAAAACTGTGATGAAGGATCAGCAGTGATCACATTGGGTCTTGCTTCCTCGTTTGGAAGATGACGTGCTTGGGAGTCTAAACCACGCTCGTAAACCGATAATAGTGTTTTAAGCTCGGTAAAAAATTCAAACATGGACGTTGATAAAGACGACGCATTCTTTTTTGGTTTATCTAATAATTCTAGAGAAGGACTGATTAATGCCAGTGCGACAAAAAACAACGTAGAGATCATCCCCGTCAAAACAAAACCAGCCACCAACCACGGTGAATACGGAATTAAAAGCATTAAATTAATTGTGGCAATAGCAAACATGCAACTTGCTAAAGCACTGTAAGCATCTGAGCCATTTTTGAGTCCACATAAAAAAAGCGACCACATAGACAGCGCCGACTGCTCATTCAGTTTTATTTGCAACTGTTCAGCGTTTCTCAACGTCGCTTTTAACGACTCATACAAATCACGTTGCCGTGTTTCTAATTCATGCAATTTATATTGATTATTTAAACTATCCACGCCAGCAATTAAACAATAAACCAAATCTAACTCGCCGCGTAAGACTTTAAGTTGCCATACAGACATGGCTAATTCAAGTTCAATTTGTGTGACCAAGAATTCACGCTCAGAATTATATTCTTCATAAAGTCTTGTAACAACACAATCCACGGCTTGTAATAAAGAGCCCGCTGCCACAATCAAGAATAGCCAAGACGACACCGGTAATGTGGCCAGAGTCAGTGCGCCAAAGCAAAGATAAGGCGCATCAAGCAAGGCATTGTAAGCCACTGAAACATAAGGTAGATAAGCATATAACCAAGATGATGAAGACAGCGGCTGATATTGAGCATTAAGTACCTGCCTAATTTTGTTATTATCATCGATCATGCGAAGTGAGGTCTCTTTCCACGAGTCCGCAGATAATGGATTGATGTTTTTGAGCATATCGTCCAAAAAGGGCAGTTTTTTATTTATATTGTCTATCAAATAATCATTGTGTTTTTTGGCGTCTTTTCTGTCATCTTTCATTTTACGCAACCACATTCGGTTAAATGCGGAAATAACGCCTAACAAAATGCCAGCAGGCATGACTAAATATTGTATTTTTTTTCCTGAAAAGATAAGGTCAAAAAATACAAAATCATTTTTAATCCCTTTATATCCATTTTTCAACGCTTGTATCGCGTCACGAAAATAAGGCAATAAAAAAGCAATACGACCTGTATAAGTTGGCGTAGGTGGAAAAGGGGTATGATGACAGTCTGAATTTAACGTAATGAGTGTTTTAATTTGCTTAGATGATAAAGAAAACGTTGCGTGATGATTCGATAAAGGATTAAGCGCGTTTATTTTTTTTAAAAAAAACTCGGTATCTCGTAAGGAAATAACAGTATGCTCACCGTTTGGTAGTATATAAAACAGTTGCTCACCATTCCATATATAACTATTTGCAAATTGAAGAACATCCTCAGACTGATTGCCCTTGGCGGTTAAGGCTCGCACATCTTCATAAGACATCTTATGTAAAGCATAACTATCATCTTCATCGTACAAATTACCCATAACAGAAAACGTTATAAAAGCAACTGATTCAACAACCATCACCGCGATGCCTTCAGACGTCAGACTCCAGTCATGTAAAACATCAGCGGAATTTAAAGGACTATTTGCATAGTAGGCATCAAAAAAGTACTTTAGCATACTGAATGATTTACTTAATCCATCTAGAGCACCGTATAACCCGTATATCCACCTGGATTCATGAAGTCTTTTAGCTTGTCTACGGATTTTTTTAAGATTACGATCGAGTTTTTCTGTAAACGGTTGATCGCCAGGGGGCGCTGAAGGTGCTGAACTATTAGCAGATAGAATATTACTTTGACCATCAGAGGGCTGGTTCGGCATAGTAATCTACAGGCAGCGGCTAAGATGTGCCCAATTTTACACAGACCGGAGTAAAATAGCAAGCGCATACAGATTGTTCCATTTTTTTTCAAAAACACGCTATTGAAGACTTTGAGATAGATGTAGATACAATACCGTGTAAATCTGCTACGATTAATTTTCATTTAAAATCTACAGTCGGAGATTTAATGCGGTTAATGGCACTACTCTTTATTTCCTGGTTATTTTCAGCGGGACAAACTATGGCAAATCAAGACAAAATTATATTTGGTTATATCGAAAAGGTTTCGCTAGTCGACAAAGACCTAACACTTTCAGCGAAACTGGATACTGGAGCAAAATCAGCTTCGCTAAACGCTACTCATATTACCGAAATTGATGTCGATGGTAAGCCTTATTTGAATTTTATAGTCCCCAGTAAAGAAGGTGATATTCCGTTCAAATGTGAGTATATTGGAAAGGTAAATATCAAAGTTCGCGCCGGCGAAATGAAAGCAAACCCGCTTTTAGAAAAATCGATCAAACGTCCGCTTGTTTTATTGCGTATCAAGTTGGGACAGCAAGAAAAAATAATTCGCGTAAATCTTACCAATCGAAAACGTTTTATTTATCCTCTGCTATTAGGAAGGGAAGCGATTATTGCATTTAACGGCATCGTTGATCCGACATTGAAATATACCGTTAAGACGGTTAATTCTAAATAAGCAGACTCGAGCATACAATGAAATCCAATAAACATCATTTATACGGTTTGATCATCACGTTATTTTTAATCGGGATGACTCTATTTTTTTATCGCCATGTCATACTCGATGTTCCATTAACTGATACCGAAAATGTGAATAGTTGGATGATAGAAGCTAACCTACGTTTTGTATCTGAGCGTAATATGCCTGTAAAAGCCAGCTTTACAATTCCTTATATGCCGCCACACTTTGCCATTCTTGATGAATATTTTGTTGCTCAACACTATGGTGTCACAACAAACTTGGATGGAAACAATCGTCGCGTTGTTTGGGCTTTACGACGAGGTGCAGGGCCTCAGTCGCTTTACTATCGGGCTATCTTTCATGAAACACAAAATAACGATGCCTACCTGACTAAACCCATTCGACTCAAAATAAAACCGTTGGAAGATAATAAAAAAACCGCAGTGGATGCCATCATCACTCAAGCACGCCAATCATCAGCAGATATACAAACATTCACGCAAAGCGTTATCAAAGAATTAAACCAACAAGACGGTAATGCCAAACTACTGGTTTCGAATGATTTTAACGAAAATAATTTGGTTGATGCCATCATGACGGTATTAAATCAAGCAAAAATTAGTACCATTCCTATCTATGGCATTAATCTAATTCAGGAAAATAAAGCCGAATTCAAAATGTTAGTGGCAGTTTTTAATGATAAAGAATGGATTTATTTCAATCCACATACAGCGACCACCGGTCTACCAAAAGATTTTCTTGCTTGGCAATATGGCGATGAACCTATGTTTGACGTGATTGGTGGAAAAAAACCCCAATTTACTCTCACGGTATCGCCAACGCCAATCAACGCACTGAGCGTTGCTAAAGCTCATGGTTTACAAACAGAATCTCAACTATTACGTTTTTCTTTACTGCAATTACCCGTTCATACTCAAGAAACGTATAAAATCTTGCTCACCGTACCCATCGGTGCATTCATTATTTTACTTTTACGCAATTTTATTGGCTTAAAGACATTTGGAACATTCATGCCGGTCTTGATCGCTTTGGCTTTTCGTGAAACTCATGTTATTTGGGGGATAATTCTATTTACAGTGATTGTATCCTTCGGTCTTGCCGCCCGATTTTATTTAGACCAGCTAAGGCTCCTTTTGGTTCCAAGGCTCGCGGCTATTTTAACTGTAGTTATTATGTTGATGATTTTTATTAGCGTAGTTAGCCAAAATTTGGGGCTTGAAGCCGGTTTATCAGTCGCCTTGTTTCCGATGGTTATTTTGACCATGACGATTGAACGAATGTGCATTACCTGGGATGAGCGTGGAGCATCGGAAGCCATTAAATCCGGTGCTGGAAGTCTTGTTGCAGCGGTTATTGCATTTGGAGCCATGAACTATCCACCATTACAGTATTTAGTGTTCGCTTTTCCAGAGTTGTTATTGGTATTGTTGTCCATTATTTTATTATTCGGTCAATATCGAGGTTATCGCTTGTTTGAGTTGTTTCGCTTTAATGCCTTGGCTGGGAAACCCTAAATGTGGAAAATTTACCATCGATTACATAAAAGTGGCGTGTTAAGCATCAACAAGCGCAATAGTGATTATGTTTTGCGATATAATCAACGAAAGTTGTATCCTCTAGTTGATGATAAACTTAAAACCAAACGATTAGCATTAAACGCAGAGATTGCAGTTCCTCCGCTGTATGAGCTTATAGAAACTGAACATCAAATCAAAAAAATTGACCAAATATTAGCGCCCTATACTGATTTTGTTATTAAACCGGCACGAGGTGCAGGTGGTGATGGTATTATCGTGATTACAGATAAGGTGTTCGGGCGTTATCGTCAAATAAATGGTCGATTGTTAACAACTCATGAAATCAGTTATCACTTGTCTAGTCTTCTCTCTGGTGCCTATAGCCTGGGAGGGCATCCAGATTATGCACTGATTGAGCGCCGTATTATTGTTGATCCTGTTTTTGCTGAAGTGAGTCATGAAGGCGTACCTGACATTCGGGTCATCACACTGCTGGGATATCCTGCGATGGCAATGGTTCGCTTGCCGACTCGTTTATCGAATGGAAAAGCCAATCTTCACCAAGGTGCTATCGGTGCAGGCATTAATTTAAGCACCGGTATGACATTAGGCGGGGTTTTTCATAATGATGCCATCGACTACCATCCCGATACGATGAAACCGATTATTGGCATAACGGTTCCCTACTGGAATAAAATTCTTGAAATTGCAGCCAGTTGCTATGAGTTGACCGGATTGGGCTATCTTGGTGTCGATATTGTTTTAGATAAAAATTTGGGGCCTGTCATGCTTGAATTGAATGCAAGACCTGGCCTAAATATTCAAATAGCCAATCGCAATGGAGGGCTGGAGCGTTATAAAACAATTGAAGCGCGTGCGGCGTTAGGACGCGAATCCATTCCTGCACGAGTTGCATTTAGTCAACAATCCTTTGCCTTATAAGGTATTGACATTCATGCACAACCTGTGTAATATTGATTATGCGAGGTTGGACTTGCTATGTGTCATTCCACTGGGTCAATTGGCGACACACTGATTGGCCCTTTCTAAGATAAGAAACAGATTGTTAACTCAAAAGCATATTCATATGTTCTGCGCAGAAAGTCCACAAGATACACGACAATTTTTCTTTTCAAGTTGGAAAAAACATAAGACAAATCAGCCATTAACGTCGTTAGAACAACAAATTGTTAATGTAGTTATGGTGCATCCTGAATACCATTCCATTTTGGAGTCTATAAGCCCCCAAGACCATACCGCTTATTTTCCAGAGCTTGGCCAAACCAATCCCTTTTTACATATGGGGCTCCATCTTGCTATTCGCGACCAAATTGTGACCAATAGACCCACGGGAATTACAGATATTTATAATCAATTATTAAAAAAATACATTGATCCGCTGATTGGCGAGCATTTGCTTATGGATAACCTGGCTGAATGCATGTGGCAAGCCCAACGCAATCAAGGTCTGATGGATGAAACGGCTTACATAAATGCTTGCTATCAATTACTGGCTTCTTGATTATTTTTAATTCACCAGGTGCTTCGGCACAAGACGAAATACCCGATACATCACCGAAGCTTCTCCCTCCTCAACAACAAGCTCCAGACGTAAATCAAACCAATAGGTCCTGTGATGAGAAAGGCGTAATCAGTCAACAAAACAACAACAATCCCGATGTGAAAACTGACGATTTAAATGATTAACCTACAGGGTAACTGCTCACACGATCCTGAACGTAGTGAAAGATCTTCAAGGGATCAGCACTGTTACAAGTTTTGGAGAACCCTCGCTTCGCTCTGGATGACGTAAGAGATGAGCCATTACGATTGAGTGCCAAATTATTTGGGTAAACACGACATTATCGGTTAAAATAACTAATTAACAATATATAAACAAAGGATGAGATGTCTGCTCCAGATCAGTTGACTCATTTTGGCTTTGAATCCGTAGCCTGGGATGAAAAAGAAAAAAAAGTGGGTGCGGTTTTTCAATCTGTCGCTAAAAATTACGACCTCATGAATGATCTGATGTCTTTAGGAATTCATCGATTGTGGAAATATTTTACGGTGGAATTAACTCAACTTCGTGCAGGACAATTCGTACTTGATTTAGCTGGAGGCAGCGGCGATTTAACCCGATTATTATCAAAAAAAGTAGGCTCAACAGGTCAAGTCATTTTAGCTGATATTAACGCAGCTATGCTGGGCGTTGGACGATCGCGTCTTCTTGATGAAGGGCTAAATGACAACATCAGGTATATACAAGCAAATGCTGAAAGCCTGCCTTTTAATAACAATCATTTCCATTGCATCACAATGGGCTTTGGCCTCCGAAACGTGACCGATAAAGAGCGCGCTTTAAATTCAATCTTTCGTGTTTGCAAACCCGGTGGAAAAATCATGATTTTGGAGTTTTCAACACCAAACCAAGACAGCCTAAAGCAAATTTATGATTGGTACTCGTTTAATATTTTACCTAAAATTGGACAGTTGTTTGCAAATGATTCAGCGAGCTATCAATATCTCGCTGAATCCATTCGAATGCATCCAACTCAAGACGATTTAAAACACATGATAGAGCAGGCTGGATTTGAAGATTGTTATTATCATAATCTTAATGGTGGCATTGTAGCTCTGCATATAGCCTATAAATATTGAGAACATAATGATTAAAAAATACTCTCTTCTTGCGTTGCAAAAAGCACTTAATCACGCATTAACACTTGATGAATCAATGCCTGCAAAAATTCAACGGCTGCAGGACAAAGTGTTAGAAATCATCATTAATCCATTAAACGTTCATTTTTTCATACGGTTTACCATGGGACAACTTCAGTTGTTAGACCATTATAATGACCAACCAGACACAATAATTCATAGCAATCCCATCGGCCTAATTCGCCTTAGTTTATTACCCGCATCAAAAGCCCGTTCGTTGTTTAACGATAAAATTAAATTATCCGGTGATGTCGAGTTGGGTCAACAGGTTAAAGCCTTATTCGATGAACTGGACATCGATTGGGAAGGTCATCTGGCGCATTTCACGGGAGATGTGGTTGCACATCAAATTGGCTCTATGTTTAGACAAGGATTAGCTTTAAAAGATAAAGTCAGTACATCGATGCGTCATAATATCACTGAATATCTACAAGAAGAATGGCGTGTGTTTCCAACCCGTGAAGAGGTCGATAATTTTTTTGATGACGTAGACGAGTTGTCGTTACGTTTTGAGCGGCTTGCAGCCCATGTGAACCAATTAGTGGCACGACATGAAATCGATTAAACAAGTATTAAGGCTTTTATACATTAATCACGTTTTAGCAAGAAATGGACTCATTGAAGTCATGTCTGAACATCGACCGTTTAGTATGTTGCGGTTTATTGTCTATTTGAACCCCTGGTATTGGTGTCGTCGAAAAAAACTATCACGCGGTGAAGCACTTAGAAAAACACTGGAAGAATTAGGCCCTATTTTTATTAAATTTGGCCAAGCACTGTCTACGCGGCCAGATATCATTCCGTCGGATATTGCCGAGGAATTATGTAAATTACAGGATAACGTTCCTCCTTTTTCTAGCGAGCAAGCATTAGAGATTCTCGCCTTAGCATTCAAACGTTCGGCATTTGATGTCTTTGCGCATTTTGATTCTGTCGCCTTGGCGTCTGCATCGATGGCTCAAGTGCACGCCGCTACTTTAAAAACAGGCGAGGACGTTGTTGTCAAAATTTTAAGACCCAACATGCGTAAAATTATTGAAAAAGATTTAAGCATTTTGCGAACCATAGCAAATATTATGGATAGATATTGGCCAGAAAGTAAACGCCTTAAACCTAAAGAAATTGTACAAGAATTTGAACAAAGTTTAATTGATGAACTTGATCTGCAACGCGAAGCTGCAAATGCGGCTCAACTGAGACGAAATTTTCACAACTCGCCTCTTTTGTATATTCCAGAAATTCATTGGGATTACGTTCGAGACAATGTTTTGGTCATGGAGCGCATTTACGGAATTCCTGTTGCAGATATTAACCGATTAAAAGAAAATCGAATTAACATTAAAAAATTGGCACAGCGAGGAATCGAGATTTTTTTTACGCAAGTATTTCGCGACTGTTTTTTTCACGCGGATATGCATCCTGGAAATATTTTTGTATCGCTAACAACGCCTGATGAGCCACAGTATATCTCTGTTGATTTTGGCATTATCGGGACTTTAAACGAATTTGACAAACGTTATCTTGCTGAAAATTTAATGGCCTTTTTTAACCGCGATTATCGACGTATTGCCCAATTGCATGTTGAATCAGGTTGGGTTGCTCGTGATACGCGAATTGAGGAATTTGAAAGCGGTATCCGGACAGTTTGTGAGCCAATTTTTGAAAAACCATTGAAAGATATTTCATTTGCATTGGTCGTATTACGATTATTTCAAGTTGCAAGACGCTTTAAAATGCAAGTTCAACCCCAGCTGGTTTTATTACAAAAAACCTTATTTGCCGTAGAAGGTTTAGGTCGACAGCTCGATCCGAATCTTGATTTATGGACTACCGCAAAGCCCTTTCTTGAAAAATGGCTACGTGAACAAATGGGGCCAAAAGTTTTAATAAAAAATCTGCGTGAAAATTTGCCTTTTTTTATAGAACAATTACCCCATATGCCAAGATTGATAAATGATGTATTATTACTAACTAAACAACGCAAAATTTTTTCATTACAAGAACAACATGAGGCATCAAGCAAACAAGATTCATTTTGCTACAAAGGCTTTGGTATTGGTATCTTTTCTGCAGCACTTGTATTTTGTGAGATACGCTATTTAAACGATGTTTCACAGGAACAACTAGCCGTGATTGCATTCATTACTGCCTTAGCGGGTGGTGTTCTTGCTGTTCTATCTAAGCATAGGAGTTAACATGGGATTGAGTGGTATGAGTCCAATGTCATTACTGTTGATTTTATTGATTATTATTGCCCTGTTTGGCACCAATAAGCTCAAAAATTTAGGTGAAGAGATCGGTCAGGCAATAAAAAGCTTTCGTCGTGCAATAAACGATGAGCATGACAACGCATCATGAGCATAGGACAATTGTTTCTTACGCTGTTTGTAGCCCTCATTGTATTTGGCCCCAATAAATTACCGATGTTAGCTAGGCACTTAGGATTGCTCGTTGCAAAAGTAGAGCGTTTTAAAAAACAGGCGTACGCATTGTGGCAACTACAATTGAAAACACAGCAGTTACAAGAAAACCAGCAGAAAGCGTATGATGCCGATGCCGTATACCAGCAAAACAGGAAAGGTCATGAACACGAATAAAAAAATGGTTGAATTAACAACCCGACAACGCCTCAAATCCATTATCAGAGGATCTGTGGGTAATATGATAGAGTGGTACGATTGGTATGTTTACGCTGCCTTTTCAATTTACTTTGCCAAAGCGTTTTTCCCAAACGGTGATTTAACGGCGCAATTATTGAATACGTCTGCTATTTTCGCGGTTGGTTTTTTCATGCGCCCACTTGGCGGATGGCTCATGGGTAGCTATGCCGATAGACATGGTCGAAAAAAAGCCTTGATCACGTCTGTATTATTGATGTGCTTTGGGTCGCTCATTATTGCCTGCACACCCAGTTACGAGACCATTGGTATTGCAGCTCCTGTTTTGCTCATTATTGCTCGATTACTTCAAGGTCTATCGGTGGGCGGTGAGTATGCTTCATCAGCAACGTATTTAACAGAAATGGCGTCTAAAAATAACCGTGGCTTTTTTTCAAGTTTTCAGTATGTGACGTTAATTGCAGGCCAATTATTGGCACTGTTGGTGTTAATTCTGCTGCAGCATGTTTTTCTCACGACAACACAACTTGAAAACTGGGGATGGCGTATTCCTTTTTTCATCGGCGCACTTCTTGCTTTAGTCGCGATGTATCTTCGTCTTGGTATGCAGGAAACATCCTCTTTCGTTGCGCACAATAAAAAGAAACACACGGAAAGCGTGTTTCGAATGTTTTTGCGCTATCCAAAAGAGATTTTAATCGTGATTGGACTAACCATGGGCGGTACATTAGCCTTTTATACCTATAGCACTTACATGCAAAAATATCTGATTAACAGTGTGGGCATGACAAAAGATCAGGCAACCCTGATTTCGGCCGCAACGCTATTTATTTTTATGTTGATTCAACCATTGGTGGGTGCACTATCCGATAAAATTGGTCGTCGCCCCATTCTGATTACCTTCGGTATTTTAGGCACGCTGTTGACTGTACCGATTCTATCTGCATTAAACAGCATTCAAACCTCATTCAGTGCATTTTTATTAATCATGATGGCATTAATTATTGTAAGCGGCTACACATCAATCAATGCGGTTGTTAAAGCAGAACTGTTTCCTGTTGAAATTAGAGCATTGGGTGTCGGTCTTCCCTATGCAATAACCGTTTCAGTATTTGGTGGCACCGCCGAGTATGTGGCACTGTGGTTTAAGAATCAAGGAATGGAAAGTGGTTTTTACTGGTATGTCACGGCCTGCATTGGCTGCTCGTTAATGGTTTATCTTTTTATGAAAGAAACCAAACAGCATTCTCAAATGGATGACGATTTAAAGATAGCGGTAACAGCCACTCAATAAAAAATGGAACGTTACAAAATATATAGACATCTCAACCATGCTTCAATAGGAATTTCCGCCCTATTTATTTGAATCAGCTTACCCTCTACCATCAGTAATGCCCGTTGGTAATCCCGTTTGGGAAGAAGGACAAAAGGTGACGGTATACTCTGTACTAGATGAAGCAGTACACTGAAATGAACTCGCTTTATCATCATAAGTATACGCATATCCAGTTGGGTTAGCTCTTTTCATCCAAGCAATTAATGAAAACACATTATCTACCCATTGAGGGTCGACTTCAGTGGTTGGCAATTCACACTGGGACTAGCTATTCCAGACCAGTTGGTACATCCGCAACAAGGTGTAGATTGCAAGGTAGGTCCCCCCCTGCAACAAATACTTGTCCCGGAAGTCCTTGATAAGAAATTTAGCTTTCAAAATGAGTCCTGTTTATCCTTGATTAGACATCATATATGACAACAGAAAGTTATTGCAATTTGATTTTGCATAAAAAACATTGGGGCTTTGTTTCCTAATCGCACCTTGTTTTATGTTTATAATCACACAAATCCTGAATAGGACAATCGAAACAGTGAGGTTTACGGGCTATACAGGTATAGCGACCATGTAAAATTAGCCAATGATGTGCATTTTGTAAGAATTCAGATTCAATATTTTTCAATAAAGCCCGCTCAACGGCTAATATTGTTTTGCCAGGCGCAATCCCAGTTCGATTGGCAACACGAAAAATATGGGTATCCACGGCCATTGTCGGTTGATTAAACGCCGTGTTTAATATCACATTGGCTGTTTTTCGTCCCACGCCGGGTAATGCTTGTAATGCGTCTCGCGTACTAGGGACAACGCTTGCGTATTGCTCAACTAAAATACGACAGGTCTCGATGATGTTTGCTGATTTGCTGTTAAATAAGCCTATTGTTTTAATATATGATTTAAGGCGCTCTTCACCTAAATCCAGTATAGCCTGTGGTGTATTCGCAACGGGATAAAGCACCCCTGTTACCTTATTGACACTTTTATCGGTTGCTTGTGCTGAAAGTATCACTGCAATCAATAACTCAAAGGTTGAGTGGTATTGCAATTCTGTCGTTGGTTCAGGGTTTAAAATACGAAATCGTTCGAAAATAATACGTCGCTTTTGTTTATTCACAATTTTTTCTTTGCCTGTGCGCGTAACAGCGCTTGTAAAATATAATCCTGCTTTGCTGCATGATCATCCTGCTTATCTTGACTTGACGCCACTAAATGACGTTTTTCACGATAGAGCGTTTCTTTATCCTGAGCTTCACGTAATAGGCGTACTTGGCGTGAGTTAAATCGTGAACGGGCTAAATCACGGTCGTAGGTTGGAGTGGGAATCGTCACCATTTCAATACAATCTACAGGACAAGGCTCAACACATAAACCACACCCCGTGCATTCATCACTAAGTACGCTATGCATCAGCTTACCGCTGCCAATAATAGCATCAACCGGACAGGCCTGAATGCATTTAGTACACCCAATACATTCTGCTTCACGGATCACTGCTAAAGCAGGCGGGCGTGTATCGGTCATGACCTCATCAACAAAAGGGGTTGAATCCACATCGAGCAACTGACCTAATGCTTTAAGCGTTGTGACACCACCAGGCGGGCAACGATTAATAGGTGCAAGCCCCGAAGCCAAGGCTTGTGCATAAGGCAAACACCCAGGATATCCACACTCACCGCATTGCGTTTGAGGCAGCACGGCATCAATATCAACAGCATTGACCATTATTTCACCTGACCTTCTGCAATTAGCGCATCAATATGGGCTTGCTCAACACGAACCATTAACGGGACAAACGGATGAATAGCCTGATTGAGCAAAGGATTGTCTATGCTGTTCCAGGTCAAGGGTTCACAATTTAAAAAGTGTTCCACTTTCATGGCCATTTCGGGTAATACTGGTTTTAAATAGGTCATTAATATGCGAAACAAATTTAAACCCATGGTGCAAATGCCCTGAACAGCGGCGACAGTTTCAGGATTTTTCGCAAGAACCCATGGTTTTTGCATATCGATATATTGATTAACGCGATTGGCCGCGTCCATAATTTGACGGATTGCTGACGCATAATCGCGTTGGATATAACTCTCGACAATGGCTTCACGCATAAGCTGTAACACCCTATACAATTCAGGCTCAACCAACGATTCGGACAACTGGCCATCAAATTGCTTATGAATAAAACCTGCGCAGCGACTTGCAATATTCACGAGTTTCCCCACAAGATCGGAGTTAATGCGTCCCATGAAATCAGCAAAATTAAGATCTAAATCATCCACTCGACCATTTAACTTAGCGGCAAAGTAATACCGAAGGTACTCTGGATTTAAATGCGTTAAATAATGACGTGCTTCGATAAAGGTTCCACGAGACTTAGACATTTTTTGCCCGTCCACGGTTAAAAAACCATGGGTAAAAATAGCCGTGGGTAATCGATAGCCACTACCGGCCAACAATGCGGGCCAGAATAACGCATGAAAATAAACAATGTCTTTACCGACAAAATGATACAATTCGGTTGTTGAATCAGCGTTCCAATACTCGTCAAAAGACACATTATTTTCAGAACAATATTTTTGAAAGCTGGCCATATACCCTATGGGGGCATCCAGCCAGACATAAAAATATTTATTAACAGTCCCAGGAATCGGGAAACCAAAATAGGGCGCATCACGAGAAATATCCCACTGTTTTAAACCGGCGTTAAACCATTCATCCAATTTATTGGCCACTTCAGCCTGTAAATGCCCATTACGAGACCAGGCTTTTAATAACGCTTCATAACGAGGTAAATCAAAAAAATAATGCTCAGATTCCTTTTCAATGGGTTTGGCTCCTGAAATGGCGGATACCGCGTCGATTAATTCGGTTGGTGTATAAGTTGCGCCACAAACCTCGCAACTGTCTCCGTATTGATCAAGTGCGCCACACTTGGGACAGGTTCCTTTGACATAACGATCGGGCAAAAACATATGTTTTATTGGGTCAAACGCCTGACGTATCGTTTTTGTGACGATATCTCCACGTGCTTGCAAACGTATATACATATCTGAGGCTATCGCCTGATTTTCAGGTGAATGCGTAGTGTGATAGTAATCATAATCGATATTAAATCCAGCAAAATCACGCTCATGACTTTCTTGCATTTGGGTGGTTAATTCGTCTGGTGAAATACCCAATTGCTCAGCTTTTAACATAATAGGGGTGCCATGGGCATCATCACCACAAACGCTGATACAATTAATACCTAGCATTTTGTGAGTACGAACCCAAATATCGGTTTGGATATGCTCAACCAAATGCCCTAAATGTAAATGGCCATTTGCATAGGGAAGCGCGCTGGTTACCAGCATTTTACGGATTGTTGTCATGACTCATGGCTCACAAAATAAAATGATTATACAGGTTTCAGGAATACGAAAGCCACCCGTCTGGTATCATCATATTCGACCCAACCCCCTGAAATGACGCTTGATATGGTATGCTTGGCTTTATCATTTGGAGTGCATCATCATGAATCATCCAAGAATCATTATTGGCATAAGCGGCTCATCAGGTATTATTTACGGTATTCGGTTGTTAGAAGTATTGCGCCTGTTGAACGTTGAAACACACCTTGTCGTCACAAAGGCAGGTCAATTAACTCGTAGTTATGAAACAGACTTAAGCCTTGAAGAGCTTAAATCATTAGCCACCGTATATCATCCCTGCGGTGACATCGCCGCATCAATTGCCAGCGGTTCTTTTAAAACGCTAGGCATGATTGTTGCACCCTGTTCAATGAAAACCTTAGGTGAAATTGCGCATGGGATCGGGCACAACTTATTATCTCGTGCTGCCGATGTGGTGCTTAAAGAGCGCAGGCGCCTGGTGCTCATTCCCCGTGAAACGCCATTGCATTTAGTCCATCTACAAAACATGCTATCTATTACCCAAATGGGCGGCATCATTTGCCCTCCCGTCCCGGCTTTTTACAATAAACCCGCAACCATCATGGATATAGTCGACGACACCGTTGGGCGTATTTTAGATTTATTTGATTTGGAAAGTGGCTTGGTTAAGCGCTGGGGTGAGTAATCATACCTGTATAAACTGGAATGATTTTTTTATTTTTGTATCCTCGTTTACCTAAACATCAAAGTTTGCTAAATTGTGTTCGTCGTAAAATAGGTTAAAGGGATTTAATGAAATTCACGTTGTTAGTGAGTATGCTGTTATTCGTATTTGGATTATCTTCATGTTCAAATATGGGGTCGATAGCATTACCACCAGACCGATTAAGTTACAATCAAGCATTATCTAATAGCAACGAACAACAAGCCTTGCTGAATATTGTCAGATTGCATTATACCGATCCGCCTTATTTTTTATCGGTTAATACTATTGTTTCACAATTTAGTTTTGGCAGCGATTTTAATGTTAATGTTGCCAATTCAACTCCACCTCCATCACTTCTAGGTACAGGCAATGCAGATTTTAACTACAGTGAATCACCCACCATCACTTATACGGTATCCTGTCACAATCGCCGGGTAAGTGCCTGTCAGGGAGCTCGGACTAACCCGAGCCGCGCGCGTAAGCAAGCGGAATTTTTAAAAAAAACACAAAATATTTAAAAATCCCTATTGACACGGTTT
>JAJZSG010000014.1 GCA_021849905.1 Pseudomonadota bacterium | reverse complement strand
GGAAACTCACGGACACTGACCGTGACTAATA
Organism: Pseudomonadota bacterium; assembly: GCA_021849905.1. Lineage (GTDB taxonomy): Bacteria > Pseudomonadota > Gammaproteobacteria > Legionellales > Legionellaceae > DDPF01. The sequence continues at coordinate 23,980 of JAJZSG010000014.1, read as the reverse complement.
CGGGCGGTAATGCAATAACGTCAGTTACCTACACGGAAGCAAATAACGCATCAAACACTTATTTGTCAGTTAGTCCTGCCAGCGGGGCAGGTTGTACCAGCATTGCTTCAGGCGCCAGCTGTATATTCACCATCGCTCCCACAGGGACGACTGCAACACCGAATAACACGCCAGTTGTGATAACCTTCAATGTTACAGACTTTTCATCAAACACGAACACGAATTCGGCAAATTTATATGTTTTATCTTATGGAAGTCTGTATCAGACGGGTTATGTTTATTCCATTGATGATAGCTTGACAGATTATCCTGCAAACGTGAGTGTTGGGGGCGAGGTATTAGCAACGAGTTATCAGGCATATACAACCCTTAATCTCCCATGGGGCGCAACCTCTACGGGTGTCTCTGATAAAACATCCATTTACGGCATCGACGAATTATCAACGACATCAAACCCATCACCAACTAGCACCACCTCAGCCCCAATTCAAAACGCTTGCGACGGTGCAACAGATGGTGCGTGTAACACGACTAATATCGTCAGTTATTATGATGCTATTGGTAACCTGTCAAGCAATTACAGCGCAGGAGTTTGTGTGAATTATCAAAGCACAGATTCCGCCGGGGTCTATGACGACTGGTTTTTACCTGCTATATGTCAGTTAACAACATACTCAGGTGGTAATGTGCCAGCGTCCAATGCCACGTGCTCATTAACACAACAAAACGTACAATCAAATTTATACAGTTTTATATGTGCTTTTGGTGGGACTGCTCCAGGGTGTATTGGCTCACAATACATCTTTTACGATACCATTAGCTCAACTGAAATATCAAATAATCCAACAGATAACGCTTGGGGGGTTTATTTTAATGCTAATAATGATTTTTATGCCGGAAACATGGATGGTGGCGTTTCAATTCAGTATTCAAAGAGCGCTGCTGGATTAGGTGTGCTTTGCTCAAGAGCGATAACACAAAACTGATTTGTATGTTCTTACACGATGCTGAAAATATTCTCTTTCCCGCGAAAACAGGAATTCTGTTTATGCGGCCGTCGTGATGACGACTTTTAAAAGTGAATGGGTCGCAATCTTCTGATTTGGCTTGGTATAAAATTATTCCCAACACGTTACAATATCAGGCTATTGAACGAGGTCTGGTTTGCTCCGAGGTTTAAACGGAGCAGCCTTTCATCAACCATATTTAAATACGACGCATGCTCAACGCGATAAACACATAACTCCAGCCATTGACTATCAGCTCTACTGATATAAGCATACCAAAAACCCACAATGCACTCACAGGCCATTGCATTAAGATTAATACGCCTAAGACGATTGCAGCCACGCCCGCAAACAGCAGCCAGCCCCACCGACGAGTATGTCGTAAGGCAATGGCCGTGATGAAACGAGTGATACCAATGATAATAAACAGCCATGCGAGAAGTGCGGTAATGACAGCAGAAGCAAGGACGGGATCGTAGATCATGAGCCCCCCAGCAATCAGATAAAGAATAGCAATTACTGCATGCCCTACAATACCTTTCCATTGGTGGCTTTTAACGCTATCAACGATTTGAGCAAATCCCGCAATGATAAATAATATGCCGAGCACAATCATACTCGCTAGGGTTAACCATATCGTTATGCCTAAGCCAATAAAACCCAATACTATAAACAAGCATCCTAAAGTCAACAGCCATCCCCAGTTGCGTTGCAATTCTGTGGGGATTGGTTTGAGAGTTTGATGAGTCTCTGACATGATACTTTCCTTAATCTTGTTGCCTGATTATGAAATTGGTTTTAATTAAGGATAGTTTGGGTATTGCTTGATATCAACTTATAGGGTTTTCTTTCTTAAAATGGTTCGCTGACGATAAGGCAAGATCAATGATTTTTTTTGATTGTTCCGTGCTGGTTTCTATTTGACTGACATCATCTGTTAAGTTGAGGAGAAAGTCGGGTATGTCTTCGTCAGATGGTTTTGCGCTATAGAGTTCGTTTGCATGAATAAAAATATAATGCAGTAATTCTTTATTTATAATGATCTTATGAGAATCGTTTTGATCCAGGTTGCTGTGGCTATCTCCAAAGAGCAGCCATCCGGGGGAAACTGATAGTTTCGCTGCAATTTCAGCGAGTTTTGATGGCTCAGGAATCACATGTCCACTTAAGTATTTACGACATATTTGTGGTGAATAGCCTGTGATTTCAACCAGCTTATGAATATCAACACCGGATGTTGAGCGCGACGAGTGAAACCCTTTCGCTATCATTGCATTTTGTAAGCGATGAGCAAATTGTTGAATGAGATCGATTTTTGTCATTTTTCTATTCTCAAAGCTGCTTAATATTTGGCTATCTTATCAAAATGAGGATGAGAATGCAATTTTCACATCAAAAAGAAACAATTTATTTTTATTTGAAATTAATTGTTGACATTAAGACTTTAACCGTTAAACTGCACCCGAAACGATAGGAAAGCGTTTCATGAGCAAGTCCAGTCAATGGAGTTACCCGGTACGCCAACCCTTTGTACCGGGTTCATGTCCAAGGTTGAGAAAAGCAGTGGCTAATGCATAGCAGCCAACCTCGTGCATTTTCATGGTCGGAATGAATATTAATTTATTCCGGCCTTTCTTCGTTGTGATTTGTAATGTTTATATTTATTCCCCATACTATAAACATAGTTTAGACCAAGGGAGTCAATGGATATGGCAACAGCTTCTTTTCGTGTGGAAACGGATAGTTTGGGTGACGTACAAGTCCCCGAGGATAAACTCTGGGGTGCGCAAACGCAGCGTTCGCTGATACATTTCAGTATTGGGGATGATTTAATTCCGAAAGAAATGATTGCCGCCTATGCCTTATTGAAAAAGGGTGCGGCTTTAGCCAATCAAGAAGCGGGTCGACTCTCTGACGAAAAAAGTCAATTGATAATTAAAGTGTGCGATGAAATTCTATCCGGATTACATCATGACATGTTTCCCTTGCATGTTTGGATGACGGGCAGCGGCACGCAATTTAACATGAACATGAATGAAGTCATTTCTAACCGTTGTGCACAATTAGCCGGTTTCCCATTAGGCAGTAAAAAGCCGATTCATCCGAACGATGATGTGAATATGTCTCAATCCTCTAACGATTCGTTTCCATCTGCAATGTACATGGCTGCTGCCATGGGTACGGTCAATCAACTGATTCCTGCATTAAGCAATTTACGTGATGGTTTGAAAATAAAGGCTGACCTGTGGATAGATGTGGTGAAAATTGGTCGTACTCATTTGCAAGATGCTACGCCGATTACAGTAGGTCAGGAGTTTTCAGGTTATGTTGGCATGTTAGATGATGATTTATCTCGTATTCAGCAATCATTAACCGATGTTTATTGTTTAGCCCTAGGCGGTACAGCCGTAGGTACGGGTATTAACGCACCGATTGGTTTTGACAAAGATGTCGCATCGCAAATTGCAAAATTAACAAAACTACCTTTTATTACAGCACCGAATAAGTTCACTGTACAAGGCGCGCATGATGCCTTGGTTCAATTATCGGGAACGTTAAAAACGCTGGCTGTATCGCTTTATAAAATGGCCAATGATATTCGTTTACTGTCTTGTGGACCGCGTGCTGGTTTTTATGAATTCATTATTCCATCTAACGAGCCAGGCTCATCAATCATGCCCGGTAAAGTAAATCCCACACAGTGTGAAGCGATGACCATGGCCGCTATACAGGTGATGGCTAATGATGTTGCGGTGACTTTTGGGGGTGCCAGTGGGTATTTGGAAATGAATGTCTATAAACCTTTGATGATTTTCAATATCACTAAATCCATTCGAGTTTTGTCCGATACCATGATGAATTTCCGACGGTTTTTAGTCGATGGCATGCAATTAAATGAAAAGAAAATTGCGGGTTATGTGGAACGCTCTTTGATGTTGGTTACGGCACTTTCTCCGATAATTGGTTATGATAATTCATCGAAAATTGCTCATTATGCATTGGATCACGATTTATCATTGAAAGATGCGGCTCTAAAACTGGGTTTAATCAGCAGTGATGATTTTGATAAAGCCATGGATCCTAAAAAAATGGTTCATCCGGGTTAAATCTAAAAGAGAAACCAAAATAGTCATTTCAATCCTTACGGTTTGTTTCCGTTGGATTTAAATACGCGGCTTGGCGTCACATTGGACGGTGATAATCAAGATGAAGACCAAGAAATAGTACTTGAATAAAAAGAATTAATGGAGTGAAAATTGAATACAGTACCCAGGAAAATGCATTGTGATTGTCATTGAAAAAACATCATCACCGCTATGTTTATTCTTTATTCATGGAATGTTGTGCGATGCGCACGATTGGAAATTTCAGATATATTATTTTTCTACAAAGTATCATGTGGTTGCCTTTGATTTACCTGGGCATGGGACGTTGCTACATACTGATAACGTGTCCTGGGACATTCCTAGCTTAGCGGCTTATCTGAGTAAGGTCATTAATTCTCTTGATATTTCAAAAAAAATTATTTTAATTGGCCACAGTATGGCAACAAGAATAGTGACCGAGCTATGCTTACTTATGAATAGAAAAGTCAGTGGCATTGTTTTATTAGATATGGGTTACCAAGTCACAACACCGCCCACGTGCGCATGGGTAGAAGAAGAACAGCAGCGTATTGCAAATCTTGGCTACGAAAACTGGCTACAACAATTTTTTAATACGAAATTTGGATCAACAACTCCACAAGATTTACGTCATAATGTGATGAAGAAAGCTCAGAAGATCGCTGATACAATTGGCGCTTCACTCTATCTTAACACTAAAGTCTATGATTATTATGCGTTAGAAAAAACCCTGCGTTTACTTCATCCTATCCCCACTTTAATTTTACAAGCGTCATTTTATTATCAAGGTAAACATCAAGAAATTATTAAGGGTCAAATTCCAAAAAGTGATTGGCTGTCCTTGGCAAGTACTACACTTCCGAATGCGCAAGTTGAGCTCATTGAAAATTGTGGACATTGGATAATGTTGCAGCAACCTGAGCGATGCAACAGCTTGATTAATGGTTTTCTGAATTCTGCCATCAATAATGATCGTTAAATAGACAAGTGGCGGCTCGTCGCACGTTCGGTAGCTCCGGGCCACAGTAAACCAAGCATTGCTTAGTCAACGACAATTAGAACAAACCTCGATGGAAGTTGATATCGTTAAAGTTGGGTTGAATTACAGATCCGAGGTAAAAGCGACTTACAGTATATACCCATTCAACTTGAAAGTACTGGATTTATCGTCTGAAAATCGTCATTAATCCACCCACGCAACGACTGAGCTATTTTAAAAATTGTTGTTTCAAAAAATTCCGATATAGCATCTCGAAAGTGCTTTGCTGAAGTAAAAAACACATTGTTTCTAACATGCTCGTTCATGACTTTCCATACCCGCTCTATCGGGTTTAAATTTGGACTGTATGGTGGTAAGTAATGAAGCACGATATTTCTCTTTAATGCTTCCTCTCGAACTAAAAGGCTTCTGTGATAACCCGATTGGTCAAGAATAATATGGATGCTCGGTGCAAGGGGATAAGCCACTTTAAGTTGATCAAAAAAAGCAACCGTTGTTTCTGCATTGACATAATCTGGGCGGCAGCTCACCACATTCATTGAGGTAAGCTCAATAGCTCCCATTATATTGACTCTTGTTCTCGAGGCTGTTTGGGCAATGGGTTTATCGATTCCTTTTCTTATCCAGCCACAGACTACTTTAGTGGCCATCGTTGGATGAGCTGAGTCCATAAAAAGAATCGGTTTATTTGTAGGAGTGCCTGCAACTAACTCAATGTATTTTTCAATGAACTCTTCTTGTTTAGCCACGTCAGCTTTGGCAGGCACGGTCTTGGGTTGTTTATAACTGAAACGATGCTGGTGCAGCCATTTAGTTAAACCTGATACGGTGTAGCGCACGCCGTACGTCTTTTCGATGTAAGCACAAATATCGATGACCCGAGTGTAGGGTTTTCCCGCATATCCAGCCCAAACTGGCAATGACATTTTAACGGGTATTAAGCCGCGTGATTCACAAGACATTTCACTTTTAGTTGGCCGCGATTTTTTTCTGCAAGCCATAAGTCATATTTAGCCTGTTGATTTATCCAACTTTCTGCAGATGTCTTAAATGCAATACTTAACCTGATCGCCATTTCAGGACTAATACGAGAATGACCATTTAATAACTCTGAAAGCGTTTTCCGAGTAACACCTAATGCTTTTGCAGCTTCTGTGACAGTTAATCCCAAAGGCTCTATACATAATTCACGTATAACCTCACCTGGATGCGCTGGATTAAACATTTTTAACCTCCTTAGTGATAATCAACATAGTCGACATCATAAGCATTATCGCTCTCAAATCGGAAAATAATTCGCCAATTTGCTTGCACTGTGACTGAATAAAAATCTTTAAGCTGCCCCTTCAATTTATGTAAGTGTAGTCCTGGTAAATCCATATCCTCAGGGCAAGCACTTGCATCAAGCCGTGTAAGTATTAATTGCAACCGTCTTGCATGATGGGCCTGTATCCCTGAAAGACTACCCGTGTGATAAAATCGACCCAGTCCTTTATGTTTTATTGTTTTTATCATGAAAATTCCGCTTTACACACACTCAAATTGTAACCAATAACGTTACGGGTTTCAAATTGAGTGGATATTTTTTTATAGAATGGGTGTAGCAATTATGTCCTATGCAACTTTTAGTGCTGATATTTTATTCATATCGAACAACATATCCTGCTCTTCAATATCCTGAGTAAAATCATATTCCCCATGCAAATTGACATAATGATAGATTAAAGTCGATCCATTGCGAATAATGGTTAATAGTGCTTTTCTGCTTTCTTCGTCATATAAAAGAGCCAATTTTTGCGAAAGATATAACTCATTCCATAATACAATCGCGTTTTGAATTAAGCGTTAACAACCAACAACCATTTCCTGTTTCTCTTTGCTGCTGTATTGAATCTCCTGATTGTTACCAAACAAAATAGCTTTTGAGAATTTATTCGATAGCTCAATACGATTTAACTGTTTTTCAACAGCCTGTCGTAATTCCACATCATCAATCACTAAAAACTGGGCCAATATCTCTTTTTTAAAAATTCTTAAGCGGGAGGCAGCTGCGAAAAAATTATTCTTGCTTTTAATTTTCAGTCTATATATAATTTTACCAGATTTTTTAGAACCAAATAATAGGCACGTAGCTCAGTGGTAGAGCACCACCTTGACATGGTGGTGGTCGGTGGTTCAATCCCACTCGTGCCTACCAAATTTAAATTAACCCTGCAGTGCAGGGTTTTTTTTTCGTCTAACGGACGAAAGGACACGATAATATGCCTAATATTACACTACCTGATGGAACAGTAAAGCACATTGAGCATGCATCGACCATTTACGATGTTGCGATGAGTATTAGTCCGGGTCTTGCAAAAGTGGCTCTTGCAGGGCGTGTCAATGGACAATTGCAGGATATGAGTTTCACGCTTATTGATGATTGCTCCTTGGTGATTATTACCGAAAAAAGCCCTGAAAGTTTAGATATTATTCGTCATTCAACGGCTCATCTACTGGCACAAGCCGTTAAAATTTTATTTCCTACCGCGCAAGTGACCATTGGTCCTGTTATAGACGACGGATTTTATTATGATTTTGCTTTTGAACGGTCATTTACCCCGGACGATCTGGTCTTAATCGAAAGCAAAATGGAAGAGCTAGCTAAAGCGGATTACCCTATTTCTAGACGGACAATGCCGCGCGATGAAGCGATTGCCTTGTTTATGGCGCGGGGAGAATCATACAAAGCAAAAATTATTGCAGATATTCCTGCAGATCAAAGTATTTCTCTATACCGACAAGGCGATTTTGAAGATTTATGTCGAGGGCCCCATGTGCCATCAACCGGTCGTTTGAAAGCGTTTAAATTGACAAAGCTTGCCGGTGCTTATTGGCGTGGTAATGTAGACAATGAGATGCTGCAGCGCATTTATGGCACGGCCTGGTTAGATAAAAAATCATTAACTGATTATTTGCGCTGTTTAGAGGAAGCTGAAAAGCGTGATCATCGTAAATTAGGTAAGGCTTTAGACCTCTTTCATTTTCAGGAAATAGCACCTGGAATGGTATTTTGGCATCCTAACGGTTGGATCATCTATCAGGTGCTTGAGCAATACATGCGTGCTCGATTAGCTGATAATGGTTATCAAGAAATAAAGACACCGCAGTTAGTTGATAAAGTCTTATGGGAAAAATCAGGTCATTGGGATAATTTTCGTGAAGGCATGTTTTTCACAGAAACTGAAAATCGGCACTATGCGGTCAAGCCGATGAACTGTCCCTGTCATATCCAAGTATATAACCAAGGGCTTAAGAGTTATCGCGACTTGCCTTATCGCTTGTCTGAGTTTGGTAATTGTCACCGATGTGAACCGTCTGGCGCACTGCATGGTTTGATGCGCGTTAGAAATTTTGTTCAAGATGATGCCCATATTTTTTGTACAGAAGATCAAATCCAATCTGAAGTTGCCTTATTGTTGGCCTTTGTTAAATCGGTATATACCGATTTTGGTTTTGATTCTATTACCTATCGCCTAGCGAGACGCCCTGAAAAACGCGTGGGGAGCGATGAGGTATGGGATAAAGCTGAAATGGCTCTACAGCAAGCGATGGTGGAGCATCATGTTGAGTGGATTGATGCACCCGGTGAAGGTGCTTTTTATGGTCCTAAAATAGAATGTTCTTTATCTGATTGCTTAGGCCGTATTTGGCAGTGTGGCACCATTCAAGTTGATTTTTCTATGCCGCATCGCTTAGATGCTCAGTTTATTGCCGAAGATGGATCAAGACAAACGCCTGTGATGATTCATCGTGCAATTCTTGGCTCGTTTGAACGCTTTATTGGTATTTTAATTGAGCATTACGCGGGTCTTTTCCCCTTGTGGTTGGCGCCTATTCAGGTTGCGGTGTTAACTATTAGTGAAAAACAGAATGATTATGCGGAAAAGATTAGCGGTATTTTGCGAAATAAAGGCATTCGGACTCATTTTGACTTGAGAAATGAGAAAATAGGCTTTAAAATTCGCGAGCATACGTTACAAAAAGTACCGTATCTGTTGATTATTGGTGATAAAGAAGTTGAAAACGGTTGTGCAACGGTGCGAAAACATGACGGCACTGATTTAGGCATGATGACAATTGATACAATTTGCGATACACTGCTTCATGAAGTTGACGTTAAAGCGCAACGTGTCGTACTTGAAAATTAAGCCTTAGTTTTTTAAATTCAGTATCTTGTTCATTTTAAAGCAAAATGATGAATTGATAAAATAAAACTAAGAACAAAACCTAGCTGGAGTATTAACTATTAGTGTATCAAATAAGCGTGAGAGTGATCGCGCGCGCATCAACGAACAAATCAACGTACCTGAGGTACGCTTAATCGATGTAGAAGGCAACCAGGCGGGAATAGTATCGACACGAGAAGCCTTGCGGTTAGCTGAAGAGGGTGGTTTTGATTTGGTCGAGATTTCGCCAACAGCCAAGCCTCCGGTTTGTCGTATTATGGATTATGGTAAGTTTCTCTTTGAAGTGAGCAAAAAACAAGCTGAAGCAAAGAAAAAGCAAAAGCAAATTCAAATCAAAGAACTAAAATTTCGTCCAACGACGGAAGATGGGGATTATCAGGTCAAGCTACGCAACCTGTTACGTTTCCTTGAGCATGGCGATAAAGTTAAAATCACACTGCGTTTTCGCGGTCGTGAAGTTGCGCATCAAGACTTAGGCATGAAAATTTTGGAGCGTGTGCAGAAAGATACAGCTGAATTTGCTGTCATTGAACAGCACCCGAAACGAGAAGGTCGACAGTTATTGATGGTGTTATCGCCTAAAAAAAAGTGAGTACATGACCCTTTAATGCGGAGTACATTGTTATGCCAAAGTTAAAAACACATCGCGGAGCAGCTAAACGCTTTCGCAAAACGGCAAGTGGTGCGATTAAACGTCGCGGTGCTTATCGAAATCACATCCTTACCAAAAAATCGACTAAGCAAAAACGTCATTTGCGCGTTGGATCGGGTACATTGAAACAATGTGATGCGCGTCTTGCATCGCGTATGTTGCATGGTAGTTAAGGGGAGATTGAAGAATGCCAAGAGTTAAACGTGGTGTGACGGCAAAAGCCCGTCATAAAAAAGTATTAGATCAAGCCAAAGGCTACTACGGTGCCCGCAGTCGGGTCTACCGAGTCGCGAAACAGGCTGTTATTAAAGCCGGTCAGTATGCATACCGTGATAGACGTCAAAAGAAGCGTCAATTTCGTGCATTGTGGATTGTGCGTATTAATGCCCAAGCACGTGAGTGTGGCCTGTCATATAGTCGATTGATTGACGGTTTGAAAAAAGCTGAAATTGAGTTGGATAGAAAAGTACTTGCTGATATGGCAGTACATGATAAACACGCATTCGCAGCAATCGCTGAACTTGCGAAAGCAGCTCTAGCTTAATCTAAACAAATCATGTTATGTAAGGGAGGCTTAGGCCTCCTTTTTACCAATAAAAGCATGTTAATCCCTTTAAGGTTAAATTATGCAAGATATTACCTCTTTACAACAACAGGCTTTTGCAGCCATTGAGCTGGCTCAAGATATCAGCACGCTTGAGGCTATTCGTGTAGATTATTTGGGAAAAAAAGGTCGGTTAACTGATATTCTTAAAAATCTGGTTCATCTATCAGCACAAGACAAACCTCAGATGGGGCAGCGTGTTAATCAAGCTAAGCGTGAAATTAGCGAACACATTGAAACGAAAATGCTGCAGCTGAAAGAGCAGCAATTGCAACAAAAGTTAGCCAGTGAGCACATTGACGTGAGTCTTCCTGGACGCAACAATCAAACGGGTTCTTTGCACCCGGTGACACAAGTGAAGCAGCGTGTTAATGATTATTTTAGTTGTTTAGGTTTTGATATTCTGGAAGGCCCTGAAATTGAAACAGAATTTTATAATTTTGAAGCCTTAAATATTCCGTCGCATCATCCCGCTCGTGCAATGCATGATACGTTTTATTTCGGTGATGGTCGTTTGTTGAGAACGCATACATCGCCCGTACAAATTCGTAGTATGGAACAACGCAAGCCCCCATTGCGTTTGATTGCTCCGGGTCGTGTGTATCGTTGTGACTCGGATTTAACCCATACGCCTATGTTTCATCAGGTTGAAGGCTTGTTGATTGATGAGCAGGCAACGATGGCAGGGCTTAAAGGATTATTGCACGATTTTTTTAGCCATTTTTTCGGTAAAGAATTGGCTTTTCGTTTTAGACCCTCGTATTTTCCGTTTACGGAGCCTTCAGCTGAAATGGATATTGAATGTACTCAGTGCGCAGGCAGTGGCTGTCGGATGTGTAAGTTTACCGGTTGGTTAGAAGTCGGTGGATGTGGAATGGTGCACCCTAATGTACTAAACGCCGTAAATATTTCACCGGACGTCTATCAAGGCTGGGCTTTTGGCATGGGACTAGATAGATTAGCCATGTTGTATTATGGCATAGATGACTTACGAATGATGTTTGAAAATGACGTGACATTTTTAAAGCAATTTTAGGGCTCTGTCGAAATGACCGTGGCTCGTTTAATTCTTGAAAACACGCCAAACCATCCTTGGGGCTCTCAAAAGGCATCCATGCCTTTTGAAGGTTTTCAAAAATTAAACGAGCCACGGTCATTCCGATAAAACCAATTTTAGGATAGTTCAATGAAAGTATGTGAAGCGTGGTTGCGAGAATGGGTTAATCCTGCCGTCTCAGCTCAACAGTTGGAAACTCAATTAACGATGGCAGGCCTTGAAGTGGATGCGTTGACTCCTGTGGCTGGTGAGTTTAGTCACGTGGTTGTGGCTCATGTGCAAGAGACTCGTCCGCATCCACAAGCGGACAGATTAACCTTGTGTCGAGTTGAAACGGGTAATGGGGCAATCATTCAGGTGGTTTGTGGTGCTGCAAATGTGCGTGCAGGATTAAACGTTGCCCTGGCTTTACCCGGCGCGCAATTGCCTGGTGGATTAAAGATTAAAGAATCAACCTTGCGCGGTGAGTTGTCACAGGGAATGTTGTGTTCTGTGTCTGAGCTTGGAATGGATGAGCGTTCAGATGGCATTATGGAGCTGCCCCAAAATGCCCCATTGGGTTTAGACTTGCGTGAATATCTATCCCTCAACGGCTTTATCTTTGATATCGATTTAACACCCAATCGCGCCGATTGTTTTAGTGTTTTAGGCGTGGCTCGTGAAGTCGCAGCCTTAAATAAATTATCCTTAAAGCCCACGCCCAAACCCTTGATTCACCCAATGATTCATGAGTCTTTAACCATTCATTTGCATGCGCCAGCGGCCTGCCCTCAATATTGTGGGCGTATTATTCGAGGGATTAATCCGCATGCAGTAACGCCTTTATGGATAAAGGAGCGGTTGCGTCGAGCGGGTATACGCGCGCTACATCCTGTGGTTGATGTGACAAATTATGTCATGATTGAATTGGGTCAGCCCATGCATGCGTTTGATTTAAATGCCATTAACAGTCACATTGATGTTCGCTTTGCAAAAGACGATGAAGCCTTGGTTTTGCTGGATGGTCAGGAAATTAACTTGAACGACCATGTGCTGGTGATAGCTGATGCTAAAAGGCCACTCGCAATAGCTGGTATTATGGGTGGCGCTAACAGCGCCGTGCAGGCACATACCACAGATGTTTTCTTGGAAAGTGCTTTTTTTAATCCGGTTGTTATTGCCGGCGTCGCCAGACGTTATGGTTTGTGTAGTGATTCTTCACAGCGCTTTGAGCGAGGTGTTGATCCAGCTATACAAACAGTTGCCTTGGAGCGTGCAACGGAATTACTGTTGTCTATTGTTGGTGGAGAAACTGGCCCGTTGACGAGCATGAGCATTCCTGAGCAATTGCCTCGTGATGTTGAAGTGGTATTTAATCCAGCTAAAGTCAAACGACTAACCGGGCTGGAACTTTCCGTTGAGAACATGGAAAGTATGTTACAAAGTTTGGGCATGACTGTTCTAAAAAATGCTGAAGCATGGGCTGTGAAGGTTCCTTCTCATCGCTTTGATATTTCATTAGACGTTGATCTGGTTGAAGAAATTGTTCGCCTTTACGGTTATGACAACATTGTCGCCCTACCCTTGGAAAACATGAGAATGCAAGCCGGTGAAGTTAATTCGGTTACGTCATTATCAGCATATGTTTCGACTTTTTTAAGCACACGAGGTTATCGCGAAACCATTAACTATAGTTTTGTTGATCCTCACTTTCAAAACGCTTTATACCCTGATACTCAGAGTATGGCGTTATTAAATCCCATTTCATCCGAATTATCGCACATGCGTGTAGGCATGTGGCCTGGACTGCTGGCTGCTATGGTTTATAACCTCCATCGTCAACAAACGGCGATTAAGTTTTTTGAAGTCGGCGTGGTTTTTGATGTAAATGGCGAAGCCTTGCAAGAGCGTCCCTGTTTAGCGGGTCTCTTGACGGGAGAGCGAGGGCATTTAAATTGGAGTGAGGCCACGCATCAATTTGATTTTTTTGACATGAAGGGTGATTTGCAAGCGTTATTTGCGGCGTTATCGATTGATGATGTCCATTTTGTTGCAGCCTCACATCCAGCCTTGCATCCCGGGCAGTCTGCACGTATTTTGATTGGTGAACGTGAGGTCGGTTGGATGGGAGTATTGCATCCGCGTTTAGTCGATGCGTTGGATATCAATGCTGACGTTATGTTGTTTGAGTTGTCCTTATCGGAGTTAGTTCATGATAAGCCTGCGAATTTTCAGCGTATTTCAAAATACCCACAAATTCGTCGCGATCTATCCTTGCTAGTCAGCCACGATGTATCTGCATGGCAGATTGAAGCAGTGGTTCGCGATGTGGTTAAAGGTAATTTATTAAAAGCCTTTGATGTTTTTGATGTATACACTGGCGAATCGATTCCGGTTGGTAAAAAAAGTTTGGCGATAGCCTTGACCTTACAAGATGATAGTCGCACACTGGTAGATACTGAGGTAGCAAATGTGACTAGTGCTATACTCAAGGAACTGGATGATAAATTTACTATTGTACTGCGTGATGTGACAAAAGGGGATGCCTGCTGACTAACCTGTTTCAGCCTATCTCCCTCGATCTAAGTAGACACTTGGAGGCGCGGTCTTCACATTAAGGAAAGAATGGTGAGTGCACTTAGCAAAGCTATAATAGTGGATGCCTTGTGTAGTGAAATAGGCTTGGCGAAATCAGATGCACGAGACGTGCTTGAGCAGTTTTTTGAAGAGACACGACGAACGCTTGAGCAAGGCATGCATGTCAAATTATCTGGTTTTGGTAATTTTATACTGCGTGATAAACCGGCAAGACCCGGTCGTAATCCGAAAACAGGAGAAGAAATTCCTGTGATGGCTCGGCGTGTGGTGACCTTTAAGTCGGGTCTTAAATTGAAAACTAAAATAGAAAAGCGAGACGCTTAAGTTTGAGCCCTTACACAAAACATATTTTTGTCTGTACCAATCAAAAACCGTCAGGAAGACCTTGCTGTGCAAACTCAGGCGGTGAGTTGTTTTTTGAATATTTGAAAAAACAGTTGCAAACGCTTGATATGCATGGCTTAAACAAAATTCGCGTCAGTAAGTCGGGTTGCCTTGGGCGATGTGCGCTTGGGCCGTGTATCGTCGTGTATCCAGAAGGATTATGGTACACCTATCATTCATTGGCCGATATAGATGAAATTATCACACAATATTTGGTTTCAGGTGTCATTGTAGAGCGATTGTTAATCAATTGATAATATTTTCACATCACTACTTGTGGATCTCGTGATTTTTGGGTAAAATCGCCCGTCCATGATTAAAAGATTATTATTTACAGGCGGTTCGGAGTTCGTTTAATGAAGACATTTAGCGCCAAGACACACGAAGTTAAACGTGATTGGTATGTGGTTGATGCCAGTGATAAAGTATTAGGTCGACTTGCGACAGAAATTGCCCGTCGTTTACGTGGCAAACATAAAGCAGAGTACACTCCGCACGTTGATACAGGTGACTACATTATTGTGACTAATGCGGAAAAAGTTGCCGTTACCGGTCGTAAATTTAAAGAAAAAATGTATTATCATCACTCGGGTTTTCCCGGTGGTATAAAGTCAATTTCTTTTGATAAATTACAAGTTAAAAATCCTGCTCGTATTATTGAACGTGCAGTAAAAGGGATGCTTCCTAAAAACCCTTTGGGTCGAGAAATGTACCGTAAGCTTAAGATTTACTCTGGTGCAGCGCATCCGCATGAAGCCCAGCAACCCAAGCAACTTGATATTGAGGAATAAGTATTATGGCTGAATTGCAACAATACTATGGTACAGGTCGCAGAAAAAGTTCATCTGCAAGGGTATTTATGCGCCCTGGTAAAGGTGAAATTAAGATCAACAATCGTGATTTAGAAGAATATTTTGGCCGTGAAACGTCATGTATGGTTATTCGACAACCGTTAGAAGCCGTTGGTGCATTGAAACAATTTGATATTTATGCAACAGTTGCTGGTGGTGGTATTTCAGGTCAAGCCGGTGCTATTCGCTTAGGTATTGCTCGTGCATTAGTTGCGTATGACGAGAAAGACATTCCTGAAGGAAGCGAACCAAACCCTGATTCATATCGTAGAAAACTTCGTGCACGTGGTTTATTGACTCGTGACTCACGTCAAGTTGAACGTAAGAAAGTCGGTTTGCACAAAGCAAGACGTGCAACACAGTATTCAAAACGTTAATATTTTCCAATTTATTAAAAATCCCGCTTTATGTGGGGTTTTTTTATTCTTTAGGTACATCATCCTTCACTGCGCTCAGGATGATGTCGATTAAGTCTGAGTGGAATTAAAAGAAAACTTACCCCTAGCCTTGGTGTTTTTTTGTTTCGGTTTATTACTCCATGCCGGTCAAACGTTCATTGCAACGTCCCTAAAGTTTTCCCATCCTTCATCTGAGCTTAGATTTTTCAGTTTACTCCGATCTGCCCCCTCTCCCGCGCTAAGAGTTTGAGCAGTTTGTGTGACCGGTTACTAAATAAAAAAATTAATTTCACCTACCTGATTGAAATTAACTCGATTGATGTGTTGCTGGGCTCTCTATCCCATAAGCTCACAACATAACCGCCACCACCTGATCCTGTGGGTTTAACGGCTATAGCACCTGCATCCCGTAAGGTCTGTATATGTTGCTTTAAGCCGGAGTGAATTAAGCCCCAATCTTGAAAACAACAGGCCGCTTTATTAATGGCTTTAGCGAGATCGCTAAGCGACTGAGGTGAGTTATTTTCTAAAGCGCTTATTGCCTGTATGACGCTATCATGCATTTGTTGATCGATTGTTGCAGCATGAACGGCATCAGTCTCCCACAATGCATCTACGATTTTAATGCAGTCTGCGGTTATGCCGACTTGACCACAATTGGATAAGTACCATTTAGGCTTCCATGTTTGTTTAATGGGAGACGTGTGTTTTTTTTGAAAATAAACGCCCGTTGTTGCAGCGACCCCTGTGATGTCTAATCCACTGCTTTTTCCATGAAATAAGTGCTCTAAATCTTGGGCAAAAGATTCTATCTCTGTTGTATAAATCATTTGTTGAGCGGCAAACCATCGTGATACCGCAATACATAATGCGGCGGAAGCACCCATACCCACACCAATGGGAATGGTGTTTTGTAAACAAAAATAACCGGTTAATTCGTCAAAGGATTGGGTTAGTAGACGAAAGCCATGTTTAATAACATCCCAAAATAATCCGTGCAGTTTGATTTGTGCATCACCTGTCACGTTTAAGCTCAATTCGGTTGTGTTAGTTTTAAAGCCTAATGTGAGATGTTTATCATTAACAGGAAAAACCAGTGCAGGATGTCCTCGTAAAACAGCGTGTTCACCAGCTAAAATCCATTTGCCGTGCGTTGTGGTCTCAAAATCACAGTATTTCATAACCACTCGCTAATAAATCAGCTTTGAATTGAGACGCCAGTTTGCTTTGGTTATTTCGATAGAGCAGATGAATATTCGGACCTGCATCCATAGTGATGAGTGGCCCATCGCCTTTGAGCTGCCATAACGCTTGTAATGCGTTTAATGCAGCCTGACTTTTATCGGTGATGTAAGAAAAGGGTTCTGCACAGGTTGAAAATAATTGATGCATGTCTTGAAACTCATCCCAGCACACATGATAAGCAGCCATCCAGTCTTTTCGTTCAAAAGCCGCGAGCAAACGATTAAGATGTTGAGCGGCTCGCTCAGGGCGCAAGCTATAATGCAGATTGTTCTTTATTCGTTTATGAGCTTCACTCGATGACACGTCCTTTTCATTTTGATCGATGACAATCACCTCATGGTGTAAGTCCATAAACGGTAAATCAATTGCTTTAACCGTTTCATCTGACCATAGCGCCCATGGTGAAAAAAACGAGCGGCAAGATGACCCTGAGCCTTGGCGACTTAACTGCGCTTGGGTTTCTATATCAGGGCAGGGCGTTTTTGTCAGCTCACTTAAGGCTAATATTGCGCATTGGGTGAGGGCTGCAAAACTGGATGCCGAGCTTGCAAACCCGCTGCTATGCGGGAAATTATTGCATGAGCGAACAATGAAGGCTCCTGAATAATTAAATTGGGCTTTCAAAAAATTCAGATGTTTTAAAAAACGTGCTTGAGCATGAGACGAAAGTGCTAAAGGTGGTTGGTCTTCTTTATTGAGCGGTTCCCAACTATCGACGTCACCAGCTTGTGTTTCAATCTCAACATCGCTAATTAGATGGGGTAATGTGTATGAGAGTGATGGATTGTCTGGGACATTGGTGTCGTAATTTTTTTTACCCATGTACTTGATTAAGGCAATATTAGACGGGGCTTTTGCAAACCAGCGCATGGGGAACTCTCCTAAAGACATTAATGACCGGGTGCGTCATTCCATAATATTTTATGTAATTGCAGCTGAAATCGAACAGGTAATTGATCTTGTACAATCCAGTCCGCAAGAAGCGTTGGGGCTAGTTGATTCCAACTGGGTGAAAAGAGAATATGTGCACGATTAGTTAATTGATAGTCTTGTATCATTTTGCAGGCCCAAAGATAATCTTCACGGCTACATATTACAAATTTGATTTGATCGGTTAATTTAAGATGATCAAGATTTGATAATTTATTTTTTTCAGATTCACCTGAATCGGGAGTTTTTAAATCCATCACAATCATCACACGCTTATCCACGACTGCAATATCACGTGCGCCGCTGGTTTCAATGGATACTTGAAATCCCGCATCACAGAGTTTTTTTAGTAATTCAATACAGCTTGCTTGCGCTATAGGCTCCCCACCGGTCACACACACGTGAGCGCAGTTAAATGCGCTAACACGAGATATAATATCATCAATGCTCACAAGACTTCCGCCACTGAAGGCATAGGCTGTATCGCAATATTGGCAGCGAAGTGGGCAACCTGTTAAGCGGATAAAGACCGTAGGCAAGCCTACGGTAACGGATTCACCTTGTAACGAGTGAAATATTTCAGTGATTCGTAATGATTTCATTGGTTTTTTAGAGCGTCTAATTTAGTCATGGCAAGGTGTGCAGTTTGAGTATCGGGGTAGTTTTTAACCACCGCTTGTAATTTGATTCGGGCTTCGGGTATTTTACCAGAAGCAGCTAGCGCATAGCCTATTTTGAGCAAGCTTGCCGCATTTTTGCTCGATGAAGGGAACGTATCCAATACAATATTAAAATGCTCAATCGCCTTTGTGTAATCCCGTTTGACCATATACAGTTCGCCAAGCCAGTATTGCGCGTTGGCTGTATATCCCCCGCGGGGATATTTAGTGACAAAGGTTTCCATCGCGGCAGTTGCTTTATCAAATTCTTTGTTTTTTACCAGCTCATAAGCGGCTAGATAGCTAATTTGCTCATCTGCTGGATTGGTGTGTCCTGAATCAATCACGGGTTGAATGGGCGTGGGAACGGGGGTACTTGATTTTAATGCTGTGGGTGGTGGAACAATGGGTGTTGTTGCCTGTGTGTTATTAGATAATTTAGCGGACTCACCACGAACACGTGCGTCTAAATCCTTATAGAACGATAATAATTGGTCTTGTAATAATTTTATATCGTGGCTTTGAACTTCGAGTTGTCCACGGAGTTCTTGAATTTCTTGTTGTAAACCTTGTACTTTGTTTAACAGATTTAAATTTTGGGTGGAGTTAGTTGGGTCTTGTGGACCTTGGGCAAAGGCTGGCTCGTTATTATTGTCGTTACTGCTTTCATCAAAATCATCATGAGCAACAGGCTGCTCGAAAGCGGCCTGTTGTTCCTCTTGTTGGCGTTCGTAGTTTTCGTTGCCGTCAATGACCTCCACGTCGCTAAATGCGTTGAAAGATAAAAGACTGGTACAAATACACGTGACAAACAAGAGACGACGAATCATCGTGTCGCCTCGTAAGTCAACTCAACACGTCGGTTTTGAGCATGAGATGCATCATCATGGCCCAGATTTGCGGGGCGTTCTTTACCGTAGCTCACAACACGCATTTGTTGACGGTCAACACCAGCCATGCGGATTATTTCAGCAACGGTGTTAGCACGATGCTCACCTAATGCCACGTTATATTCACGGCTGCCGCGCTCATCAGTGTGTCCTGCAATCAAGACTCTGGCGCCTGGATGTGATTTTAAATAATCTGCTTGTGCGTTAACGGATGCGACATATTTGCTTTCTAAGGCACTATTGTCATAAGCAAATAGATAAATTTGATTATGCGGTGCTTGAGTAGTGTACATTTCGCCAGCTTCCTGACCTGCGAAACCACTAGATAGCCCTAAGCCGTGTGATGATAGACCACCCTCTGCACCCATACCGGCACTGCCTGGAGTTTTTGAACAGGCAGCAAATAAGATAACCATTGATGCCACAAGCCCTAATTTTACAACTGTTTTGCTGTTCATGTTCTTTTTTCCTTAATGATGAAGTGAAACGCGAAATGCTGTTTGTTAAATACGCGCTTATTGTATAGTCGTTTTGGTTTTTTCGCTATCTCTAACCCCGGCATGTCAATAGTTTTTTAACCCAATGGTGTTGGATGATGAACGTCATGATTGATATTTTGAACAACAAAGTCAGATAAGGTTTTCGTCAACTCAAAAGTGGCCTTATTCGCCGCAATAACGCCACCTAAAGGTGTATCTGTAGGACAGGTGACTCGTTTGCTGATAATGCGTGAGCGAACCACGCGACTATCTTCAACATGAGTTAAAACAACATTCACCGCTAACTCCAGAACACTGGGTTTTGTTATAAAGTTTTGTTGCAATTCAATCAGTTGTGTATCGAGTCTGTAATCTGTTTTATCAGAATTTGGGCTTGACGCAACGGCATAAAAATAATGCGTTTTTTCAATACTTTGAACAATCAGTGGAAATAGCATATTCGCAGGACTACTAATCCAGGCACTGTTTGCAAAGTTACTCAATTCGAAGGGCTTGTCGGTATAGAGCATTTGTTCTGTCTGATAACCTGCTATAGAGTCAGGTTGAGAGATGAGAATCGATTGGTGGCTGTGTTGCTTCCCCCATTTTTTTGCATTAAAACTTTGTAGTTTATATTGATTACTGACTTGTGTTTTAACAGGCGAACAAGCCGTTAGCATGACACATGCGATGAGTGCGAGTATGGGGTTTATATTTTTCAATTTTATTCTCCTGGGCCTGGTTTAGGTGGAGTATTGCCACGAATAATAACGGCTGGATTTTGTCGTAGTTGCGCGCTTGTTTTTTCAAGGTTGGCAGCGATTAAATCCAAACGCCGTAATAATAACACAGCGGGGGGAATAGCTTGTTGTGAAAATTTATCCATACTATTTTTACCAGCGCGCATGGCTGAAGAGACTTGTGTACCAGCGGCCGAAATATCTTCAGACATTTTACCAAATTGACGTAAGCTTGCTTTCAGTTCGTTAATGGCCAACGGTAAATCTTTTAAGCTTTTGTTTAAATGGGCATTGTTTTTTTCGATTACAGTCGATATTTTTTGTAAGTTAACAATCGTTTTCTTTACATTTTCCGCATTCTCTTTATCAAAGAAACGATTCATGGCAACCGTCACATCGTTAATATTTTTTTCTAACCGATTAAAGAATGATGATTTAAATGGAATGACAGGATAAGGTTCGTCTGATTTTTTCGCTAATAAAGTCGCATTCGGGGTGGTTGCTGACAGTCCCAGATAGGTGGCTCCTGTAATGCCTTGCATGATTAACGTGGCTTCAGTCGTGGTTGTAATGGGTGTGCCCGCTTCAATTTGAACAAGCAGTTTGACTTCTTGAGGATTAGCGTCGTTTAACTGAATGTCAGCAATATAGCCTACCTTTACACCGTTATACTTAACGGGAGATTCTGTTGTTAACCCGGATATGGGTTCATCGATATAAACACGGTAAGAATTGTATTTTTTTTGATTAAATCCAACGGAAAGCCAAAGTCCTGCAATAATCAATCCGGCTGTCAGGATTAAGACCAGCAAACCGACAACGAAATAATTAGTTTTTGATTCCAAGGGTTTTGTCTCCGTATTACATATTTTTATAGTTTAATTTTTACTGAAATAATCAGCAATCAACGGGTGTTTGTTTTTCATTAAGTCGTTGATGGGTTCTATGCTGATGATTTCCCCATCACCCACAAATGCAACTCTGTCGGTGGTTCGTTTCAGCGACTCAATGTCATGGCTGACAATGACAACAGTGAGATCAAGGGTATCACGTAAAAAGACAATGAGCTTGTCAAATTGTTTCGCGCTCAAAGGATCAAGTCCTGATGTGGGTTCATCAAGAAAAAGTAATTCTGGATCCATCGCGATAGCGCGAGCTGCCGCCGCACGCCGTTGCATACCGCCACTTAACTCTGATGGATATTTATCGGCGGTATCGGTTGATAAACCCACCAATGCAATTTTTAATAAGGCTAACTCTCGTCTAAATGCTTTATTCAGGTTGGTGAGTTCTTGAATGGGGAACATGATGTTTTCTAGAACAGTCATCGTTGAAAATAAAGCACTGTGTTGAAATAGCATTCCCCATCGTCGGCGAAGTGCATTTGCAGCGTGTTCATCGAGATGCGCGATATCCTGTCCAAAGACGCGAATATGACCTGCGGTTGGCTTGAGCAGCATCAGGATGCTACGTAAAATGGTGGTTTTCCCACTGCCACTACCGCCAATAATAGCAAATATCTCCCCTTTATTGACGGTTAAATTCACATCCGAGTGTACCCACTTGCCACCCAATTGATTCTTTAAATCCTTAATCTCGATGATAGGAGTGGGCATTTAAAGTCCTTTCCAACTGTAGATAATGGAATATACCGCGTCCGTGATAATAATTAAAAATAACGCTTGAACTACGCTCTTTGTCGTTTGAAAACCCACGCTATCGGCATTGGCTTCTACGCGAAAGCCCTGAAAGCAGCCGACAAGGGCGATTAAAATGGCAAAAGCAGGTGCCTTATATAAGCCTAGCATGAGTTGTTTTAAACCCACATCGTCTTGTAAACGCGTTAAAAACTCTTGATAACCCAGACCGAGCATGGACTTGGAGGCAAGCATGGCTCCTAAAACACCAAAAAAATCCGCCCAAAAAATAAGCAGAGGAAACACCAATAATAAACCCAATACTTTAGGTGCAACCAATAATTCAGTTGGTGATAATCCCATGGTGTAAAGGGCATCAATTTCTTCATTAATCTTCATGCTGCCGATTTGCGCCGTAAATGCGGAGCTGGTACGTCCGGC
The DNA here is from genome assembly GCA_021849905.1 of Pseudomonadota bacterium. GTDB lineage: Bacteria > Pseudomonadota > Gammaproteobacteria > Legionellales > Legionellaceae > DDPF01. Next base: position 1,075 of record JAJZSG010000014.1, on the reverse strand, counting down.
AACAATAATAGCTGTAATCAACGGTGAGAATTCTCTAAATACGGCCATTCCGGATAAGTATGCAATAAAGACGTTTGCACCATAGGTTTCAAGTTGCAAACCCATTTGATAGGCCAAAACAATTCCGATTAGGAACGAAAGAAGCCCCACAATGGGTAAGGCTTGAAGTCCTGTGGTTTGAATGTTAGCCACAATACTCGTAAAGCGAAATCGTCTCCATTGACGACAGGCGCGATAAATTTTATCGCTTAAATCACCGACCAAGATGATAAAGCCGATAATTTGATAGATTTTTTCTATCGTTAATTTGCCAATGTTATAAATCAAACCATGAGGTTTTGGTTTGGCGGCTTTGTAATCTAATGCCTTTTTGTTGTCTTTTATGACGTTGAGCATATCCTTGTGTTGCGTTGAAAAACCCTCTAAAAAAACCGTGTTATGGTGACGTTCTAATTCATTGATAAATTGTGTGAGCGCTAATGCTCCGGCACTGTCTAAATGCTCGAGTTTTTTGCCGTTTAGGGTTAACGATTGGATGTGGGGTAAGCTTTGTAATGCTATCGTGTTGGTTATGGTATGAACGTTTAATACAGACCAGTTGCCTATGCACAGATACTGTTTTTTTTCCTCGTCAAAGACAATATCGGCTTTTGTCATTATTATTATCGATTATAAAAATAGCTTAGCATAATACGAATAGCGGGGAGTTACTATAGTATTTTGAGATGATAAATTGTGGCTCTAAGAAGTATGTGTTAAAATTGAGGCCATTTAATACGCATTGTGGCAGGCTCATGTCTGGTGATTACAGCCAATTTGAACAACGTAAGCAAGATCATATCGAACTCGCATTAATGCAAGCGAATCAGGCTGAAGAACTGAATGCCTTTGACAGTGTGACGTTGTTGCATGACGCGTTGCCGGATCTTGATTTTGAAGATATCGACATTTCAGGTGTTCGTTTTGGATTGCCTGTTGAAAAACCGTTTATGGTTGGTTCGATGACCGCAGGACACCCTGATGCTATGGATATTAATCGGCATTTAATCGCGGCATGTGCGTCTCGTGGTTGGGC
>JAJZSG010000013.1 GCA_021849905.1 Pseudomonadota bacterium | reverse complement strand
CAACAAGAAAACTAGAACCTGAATCGTTAGTCTAAGAACAGTACAATTCAGATAATCAGTCGTTACAGTCCAAATACCTATCCATGTATGCAAAGACAACATCAATAATGCAATTACACTTGCAATCTGAAAAATTATACAATGAAACAAGCTATGCCATTGACTGTACTGTAATTGCGGATGAAAGATTAAAAAACCAAGTAAAAACAGGGAGTAAACAGCAAAATATATAGCAGAAATTCGTTGAATAAGCCAATCTTTCAGCCCATTTCCGGTTAAACTGGTAATATTGGTCACCATATCCAAACTCCTAAAGCAATAGTCAAAATAACAGTTACTATGATAACAATAAAAGCACTTCGTTGTGCTGAAACCAATTTCTCACCGATACCAAAATCCATAAAAACGTGACGGATACCTGCAAGAATATGGTAAACCAACGCCACACTAAACACCCATAATAATAGCTTACAGTAGGGTTTTAATAGCATACCTTGCAAATGATCGAATGAATCCAATGATTGCAATGACAAAGTTAAAAAATACATCATAACAGGCAATAATAAAAACATAATGACACCGGAAATTCGGTGCAAAATAGAGGTTATTGCCATGGTTGGAAATTTCAATGTTGCTAAATCCAAATTAACAGGTCTTTTTGAGTTCATAATCATGCTCATTGCTAATGAATATCTTCACGAATATAACACAAATTTATTCAAAACGACTAGTTTACTGGGACTTTCACAGCAAGATTCTTCTCAAGAACAAAGCGGACACCTATGGAACCGGCAACAGCAAATAACATAGGTAATAGAAATTGAAAATTAATACCCGTTATTTCAGCTACGAAGATAATTGCGGTTATAGGCATTTTTTGTGATGTAGCAAGAAAAGCTGTTGCACCAACAACTGCGAAAGCACTTTGAGATACGTAAGGAAAATACATATTCCACATGAAGCATAATAAAATAGATAACAATGCCCCATTCGCCAAAGCCGGCGTAATAATACCACCATGTGCACCAGCTCGAAGACTTCCCAATACAATGCAAACTCGCAGTACAAGCAAAATAACGGCGACAGAAGGAATAATTGCGTTAGACAGACCAATTTGAACAACAGTTTTTCCATTACCTAATATTGCTGGATAATATATAGACAATAACCCTATGATTAAAAAGTTAATAAAACAAGTTAGAGGTAACCATCCATCATGCTGAGATTTAGCACGTGCTGATTTCACATAAGAACTGAATATATATCCAAAATATCCAAAAATAGGACCTGAAACAATTGATAGGATTAATAGGGGGAAATTAACACTAGAATCGTGCAAATGATACTGCACAACATTGCCTAATCCACATCGCGATATGACAGTGGCTAAAGCGGATGTTATCAAGGCTGGCAACACGACATTCCATCGAAAAGTACACAGCAAGACCTCTAGAGCAAATACAGAACCACCAAAAGGAACGTTATAAACAGCAGCTAGTCCGGCTCCTGCAGCGCATGCCATCATCACACGTGATTCTTCTAGTGAGAGCCCAACTTTAGAAGAAAACCAAATAGAAAATGTTGCCGCTAATTCTCGCGGTGCTACCTCTCTGCCTAAAGGAGAACCCAATCCAACTGTGATCATTTGCAACAAAGCATGAAATGTTGTGCTCCAGACAGGCATGTAAGGTATATCAGACTTTATTGCTGTAGATATCTCGACTAATGGTTTAAAAAATAGACAGATAACCCACCATCCAAATCCAGATATCAGTCCACATACCATCAACACATATAAACGCCTTGTAGGAGATGCTGCACTAACACCTTCTATAAAGCTCTCATCACCCATGATTAAATAAGGACTATATCCATAAGCTACATGCTGAGTCAGATGCAAAAGCAAGGACAGAATAACGCCACAAATTCCGGCGACTGAGCCGATGACAATCACCACTCCAAACCATTTTAAAAATGGTGTTGTTTGTTCAGGAGCGACTAATTCATAGGCTTTAATGCTTCACTCCAGGAGAAGAGTTGTGTGATTTACGATAATTATCACGAGGAGACTCAGGGGGATAACCATAGCCCATATCAGCAAGGCGTTTTGCAATTTGTAAATAACGTTCGCCCCATACGCCTGGATCAAAGTTAGTCACCACAACGTTATAGCTTAGGTTAATAATAGATTCAAAACATTTTCGTCGAGCCAGTTCATGTCCATCAAATGCAACTTGAACCTCCGTTTCACTACTACCACCAACTGCTTTTATCCGCTCAACTAACAAATAAATCATTTTTTCAATTGTAAAAAATAATTTACACATTGAGAGTCCTGCTGAATAGATATCCTGACCCTTAGACGTACTCAATTTATACCCATGATCATAGATAGGGTAGACAAATTCAAGTTCAGTTAAACCGGGTAAGGGCTCAGGTAAAATAAGTACAGGAGGCGAAATTTGCTCTATTGTGGGTGAGATAAAAAACAAATGAAAATCAGCCCATCGCCACCAAAGTTGATATATTTTTTCAGCCTCAATAATAGAATTAACGCTAGCCTCAACTTCATCCTGTTCTAGTTGATGGGTAATCTCTTTCGTTTGTTCTGGATCGGTGCTTGACATAGTATCAACTGGCTCTGCCATTTTTTTTACTCAATATTATCGTTTATAGCACCATCATATCTAAATTTATCAATACCTGACAATAGTTGCCTTCTTCATGATATTAGCCATGTATAACTCGTATTCCATAACACCATAATTCGCTTCAATCTGCTGTGTAATACTGCTCAGTTGCTCTTTATCGATTTTGTCTAACTTGCCGCTGTTGATTAATTTCAAAGAGACAACGATGTAATCACCATTCTCTAAGGTTAAACCCGCTTTTGCGCCTTCAGACGGCAAATTAAAAGCAAGCTCATTAATACTACTATTAACAGTCTCCGCATCACGACCAGAATTGACAACATCAATCCAAGTTAATTTATTATCTTTGAGTAAATTGGCCTTTTTTTCCAAGGTCATCTTATTATCTAAAAATAACGACCCAATCTGAGCTGCCTTTAATTCAGCCTGCTTTTGCCTTAGTTTCTGAACAATCAACGATTTTACACTCTCCAGAGATCGCTCAGAAGCCATAACATGCTGTCGAACACGTAGAACGATCACTGAGTCATTATCTAGTTGAATAGGCTCACTATTGTTTCCCAACCCTAAAACATCTTCGCTAAAGGCAGCTTCAACAACCTGCTTATTTTTTAAAATCAACTCATGACGATCTTCGCGTGAAAATAGCGGTGAGTGCTGAACAGGAACAGCTAAAGCCTCGGCTACGGGTAAAAGTGAATCTGGTGTCTGGTAGCTTAAATCGGTAAGCTTCTCAAGACTTTTTGAAAACTCAATCTGGGCAAGTTCGGCCAACAACTGATTCTTAATGTCCAATTCAACGGCTGAAAAAGGTTTGGCAATAGTCAACCTGTTTTCATCGTAATAGTTTTTCAATTGAGAGTCTGAAATTTGAATTGATTTTTTAATGTCTTCGATAGATAAAATAACATAATCAATACTTACTTTTTCTGGAGAAAGAAATCTATCTTTGTGTTCATTATAGAAGGCTTCTATATCGCGCTCAGGTATAGAAATTTGATTTAAGAATTGTGCCGCAGGAATTCTTAAATAAGCATAATCTCTCGTTTGCATATACAAGTTAACAAACTGCGTTATATCTAGCGGAACAGCAAATGAAGTTCCTATAAACGCATAACGCTGTTGATTAAGTAACATACCCTGACGAACTTCCTGACGGAACGACTCTGGCGTAAAAAAAGCACTGTTCAACACTTGAGTATATCGGCCACTAGAAAAATGACCATCTTCTTGAAATTGGGGAATGCTTATAACTGCATTATCTGCCTGTAACGCACTGACCTCAAAACCATTTTCTCGTGCAGATTGAACACTAACTTCATTGACTATCATCTCGTTTAAAAGCTGCTGTTTAAGCTGTTTTTCATTGCTAGCATTTATCTGCGACAGATCCCGCGATTGTCTGGCACGTCGAAAATTCAACTCAACGGCTTCTTTGGTGACAGGTTGACTATTTACATCAACCTGAACGGTAGACTCTTGATGAGACTGCATATAATAATCTACACCAAATAACAAAAACGTTAACGCAACAAGCGTTATTATTATCCAAGCTACCAAACCTTGAATACGTTCGTTTAGCTTCTGCAGCATGTGAGAAGTTCCATTAAGTCAAATTTAACAAATAAGTTACTAAAAAAAACGCGCCTTTCGGCGCGTTAAACTGGCGGAGTGGACGGGGCTCGAACCCGCGACCCCCGGCGTGACAGGCCGGTATTCTAACCAACTGAACTACCACTCCAATACTTGGTGGGTGCTGCAGGGATCGAACCTGCGACCCTCGCCTTGTAAGGGCGATGCTCTTCCAGCTGAGCTAAGCACCCAAATAATCAATTTATTTGTACTGCTTCTTTAAGAGTCTTACCAGCTTTGAACTTAGCAACTCTCGAAGCTTTAATTTCAATAGTCTCACCTGTCTGAGGATTTCGACCTGTTCTTGCTGAACGTAGACCAGTTGAAAACGATCCAAATCCTGGGATAACTAGTTGATCTCCACTTTTAAGAACATCGGTAACTGTTGACAAAAAAACATCAATAACTTTACTTGCTTCTGCTTTAGTTACACCTGAACCGTTGGCGATTGCTTCAACCAATTCACTTTTATTCATTTTATCCCCTTTGCAGTTATTCTTCCTTTTTTCAAATACTACCAAATAATAGTATTTAAGCTAAGATCAAGATACTACGTTTTTTTATTTTTAACTTCTGCAGATAATCAGCAGCAGTCAATGAACGAGAATATACAGCTTATTCTCATACATGTAAATCATTATCTTTATTTTTTTAAATATTTTTGGTTTCTGAATCCGAAACCGACAATAACTCATTTGATTCAAGGAATGGATTACGTTGTAATGCCATTTCCAACACCTGCTCTATTGTTTTTAAAGGATGTACTGTCAATTTTTTTAAAACATTATCAGGAATTTCAGCTAAATCCTTGCGATTATCTTCTGGAATAATGACGTGCTTGATTCCACCCCGATGTGCGGCCAAAAGCTTTTCCTTCAAACCACCAATAGGTAACACTTGACCTCGTAATGTTATTTCACCGGTCATAGCCAGATCTGCCCGAACCGGTATTTGAGTAATAACAGAAACAAGGGCTGTACACATACCTATCCCAGCACTAGGTCCATCTTTAGGTGTCGCGCCTTCAGGTACATGAATATGAAAATCATTTTTTTCATAAAAATCTTCTGACAATTTAAGTGGCTTGGCGTGGCTTCTTACAACAGTCATTGCTGCTTGAATAGATTCTTGCATAACCTCACCTAACTGCCCGGTATTCAAGGTTTTACCCTTGCCAGGCATCATCGATGCTTCTATCGTCAGAAGTTCACCACCAACACTGGTCCAAGCCAGGCCTGTCACTTGACCAACTTGATCGAAAGATTCTGCTAAACCGTAACGAAATTTTTTTACACCTAAAAATTTTTCAATATTCTTTCGTGTAATATTAATTTTTTTAACTCGTTTACTGGTCAATATGTCTTTAACAACCTTACGACAAACACTCGCGATATCACGTTCAAGATTTCTTACCCCCGCTTCGCGAGTATAATGCCTCACAATTTCATGTAGCGCATCGTCACCAATATCGATTTCATTGCTTTTTAAACCACACATAACCTGTTGTTTTGGAACAAGATAATTTTTTGCAATATTAACTTTTTCATCTTCAGTGTATCCAGCCAATCGAATAACTTCCATTCTGTCCAATAATGGCGCAGGAATTTCTAATGAATTAGCTGTCGCAATAAACATGACATCACTTAAATCGTAATTAACTTCCAAATAATGATCGTTAAATGTATGATTTTGTTCTGGATCTAGAACTTCCAATAACGCTGAAGCAGGATCTCCTCTAAAATCCATCGCCATCTTATCTACTTCATCCAGCATAATCAGTGGATTTTTAACACCTGCTTTACATAATTTCTGGATGATTTTTCCAGGCATTGAACCGATATACGTTCGCCTGTGCCCTCTAATTTCCGCTTCATCACGCACACCACCCAGAGCAATACGAATGAAGGTTCTGCCCGTTGCATTTGCTATTGACTGCCCCAAAGATGTTTTTCCAACACCAGGAGGACCAACTAGACAAAGAATCGGCCCTTTTAAACGTTTCACACGTTTTTGAACAGCAAGGTATTCAAGAATACGCTCTTTTACTTTCTCAAGACCATAATGATCTTTATCAAGCATTTCCTCAGCTTTGTCTAAATCAAATTGAATTTTATTCCGCTTTTTCCAAGGTACACTTAACATCCAATCTAAATAGTTACGAACCACCGTTGCTTCAGCAGACATAGGGGACATCAATTTTAGCTTGTGTAACTCGGCTAGTGACTTTTCTTTAGCTTCCTTAGGCATACCCGCTTTTTGTATCGATTTTTCTAACTGCTCAAGCTCATTACCCTCTTCACCCATCTCACCCAATTCTTTTTGTATTGCTTTAATTTGCTCATTTAAATAGTATTCACGTTGACTTTTTTCCATCTGACGCTTAACTCGACCCCGAACTCGTTTTTCAACCTGCAATAAATCGATTTCATTTTCAATTGCAGTCATGAGTCGTTCAAGTCGTGTGCCAGAATCTAACGTTTCTAGCAATTCTTGCTTATCTTCTATTTTTATACTTAAATGTGCTGCAATTGTGTCTGCGAGACGTCCAGGCTCTTCTATGCTTGCCAATGAACTTAAAATTTCAGGAGGGATTTTTTTGTTAAGCTTAATGTACTGTTCGAACTGAGACATCAACGAACGCATCATTATCTCAATATCTTGTTTTTTAAATGCGCTACCCATGTCTTCTAATAGCTCTAATGACACGTCAATATAACCGTTTTCAGAAACTGAGTAAGCAGAAACTTGTGCTCGGTGTTCTCCCTCTACAAGCACTTTAACTGTGCCGTCCGGTAATCTCAACAATTGCAACAAGCTTGATACGGTTCCGACGTTATATAAATCTTTTGGAGATGGATCATCATTTGTTGATTTACGCTGTGCAACCAGAAATATTTGCTTATTATCAAGCATGGCTGCTTCTAGCGCTTTAATCGATTTTTCTCTACCAACAAAAAGAGGAATAACCATATGCGGATAAACAACTACATCCCTTAAAGGTAGCACAGGCAAATTCGACATTGTTTCGATATTAATCGGCATCAATTCTTTATCATCTGACATCATAAGCCCCTTATCAATCATCCGTTAAAATATCGCATATCACATCCTGCTTTATGCGAGATTTTTATTCATCTCCTGATGCGATTTTTCTATCACCCATATTTTCATAGAGGAGTACAGGAGGGCTCGTGCCATTTATAGCGTTTTCATCGATAACAACTTTGTTTACACCATCTAAAGACGGTAATTCATACATAGTATCTAACAAAGTATTTTCAATAATTGCACGTAATCCACGAGCACCTATTTTTCTAGACAGGGCTCTTTTAGCGATTAAATGTAGCGCTTTTTCTTCAAACTCAAGCTCTGCACCTTCCATTTTAAACAATGCATGGAATTGTTTAGTTAGTGCATTTTTAGGCTGAGTCAGAATTTGGATTAGCGCTGCTTCATCAAGCTCATGTAAGGTTGTGACAACAGGTAATCGCCCTACAAACTCTGGAATAAGTCCATATTTCACTAAATCATCTGACTCAAGAGAATCAAGAACATTGTGAGAGAGGCTATTATCTTTATTTTTCTTCAACTCAGCCGAAAAGCCAATACCTGATTTATCGCTGCGTTCCCTAATAACCTTTTCAAGTCCTGCAAATGCCCCACCGCAAATAAAAAGAATATTTGATGTATCAACTTGTAAAAATTCCTGCTGAGGATGTTTTCGACCACCTTGCGGTGGAACGGACGCAATAGTTCCTTCGATTAATTTCAATAATGCCTGCTGAACACCTTCACCAGAAACATCTCGAGTAATTGACGGATTATCAGATTTACGTGAAATCTTATCTATTTCATCGATATAAACAATCCCTTGCTGTGCTTTAACGACGTCATAATCACATTTTTGTAGTAGTTTTTGAATAATATTTTCAACATCCTCGCCAACATAACCTGCTTCGGTTAATGTCGTTGCATCAGCCATAGTAAAGGGTACGTTTAGCAATCGAGCTAAAGTTTGTGCTAGCAATGTTTTACCGCTACCCGTAGGGCCAATCAATAAAATATTACTTTTACCTAACTCAACGCCATCCTCAGTCTTATGATTCATCCGTTTGTAATGATTATAAACGGCGACTGACAACACCTTTTTTGCATGTGGCTGTCCAATAACATACTCATCCAAGAATGCTGCGATTTCTTTAGGTGTTGGTAAATGAGTTTCTGATACCTGATGTGTATCAGTTGTTTCTTCTCGAATAATATCGTTACACAAATCAACACACTCATCACAAACAAAAACAGAAGGTCCTGCAATAAGTTTTTTTACTTCGTGCTGGCTCTTTCCACAAAAAGAGCAGTACAAAATTTTTTCTCCATTTCCGGCACCAACTTTACTCATCTACAACCCCCTTTCGAATTCACTATGCACTGACCTCAGAATCCAAAACGGCAGGATCTCGGTCGTAGAGTACTTTATCAATCAAACCATATGAGAGCGCTTGGGGAGCACTCATAAAATTATCTCGCTCAGTATCGCGCATAATTTGTTCAGATGTTTTATTCGTATGCTTACCCATAATACAATTCAAACGTTCACGAACAGCAAGCGTTTCACGCGCATGAATCTCAATATCTGTTGCCTGTCCACGGTATCCACCTAAAGGTTGATGAATCATAACTCGTGAATTGGGTAAACAGTATCGTTTACCATGGGCACCAGCACATAACAATAATGCTGCTGCACTGGCCGCCTGACCAATACATAAGGTACTGACATCAGGCTTTATGAACTGCATAGTATCGTAAATAGCAAGACCTGCAGTGACGACGCCACCAGGAGAATTGATATACAAAGAAATATCTTTTTCAGGATTTTCTGATTCCAGAAAAAGTAGCTGCGCAACAACGAGGTTGGCCATATGATCTTCTACTTCGCCTAATAAAAAAATGATGCGCTCTTTCAATAGTCGCGAATATATATCATAAGAGCGTTCACCACGAGATGTCTGCTCAATCACCATGGGCACAAGACCACCGGCATTTCGTATTATATTTTCTGAGTAACCTGTCATCATCTAGCTCCTTTATACCCTTTTATTTTTCTCAGGGTTGACAACTTGATTATAAGTCAGCATTTTTTCAACAGTTTTAATATCCTTCGCAATTTTCTCAGCAACGATTTCTTCCATCACCAAAGCTTCAATTTCAGCTCGTCGCTCTTTAGTCTCTTCATACCAGTGTCGCAATTCTTCAGGATCTTCGTAAGCTGCCGCTAACTTTTCAATCATAGCATCAACACGTGCCTTATCTGCAACAATCTCATGTTTTTTAACATACTCTGAAAACAATAAACCAAGATGAACACGATGACGTGCTTTTTCCTCAAACAAAACTCTAGGAAAATCAGGTATCTTCTCATCATCTGAATGATGATGACCAAAAATTTGGTGATACATTTCATGTTTCAAATGCTCTATCTCTTGATCAATCAATGCTATTGGAAGATCAAACTTGTTGTTTTCGAGTAATTTATTAAAAATAACGTCTCGATTCATAGAGCTAACTTTGCGCTCTAACTCTCGAATCATGTTTTCTTTAATATCTTTCCGAAGCGCATCAACACCGCCTTCTTTGATATTAAACTTTTCTGCAAACGCACTATCTAGCGCAGGTAATATGCCTTCCATTACCTTAGTAACAGTCACTTTAAAACGAGCCTCTTTACCTGCAAGCTGCTTGTGACCATAATCATCAGGGAAATTTACCTTAATTTCGAACTCTTTATCTTTTTCTGCACCAATTAGACCATCTTCAAAACCAGGAATCATAGAACCTGAACCAATAACTAACTCATAATTATCAGCGCGCCCACCCTCAAAGGCCTCGTCACCAAGGAATCCTTCAAAATTAATAACAACTTTATCTTCAGAGGCAACAACACGAGACACGTCTTGCCAGTCTTTGTTCAGTGCGCGCAGGTTATTGAGCATATCATTCAAATCATCATCGGAAACAGTTGATTTAACAAGCTCAACCACTTCATCACGATTTAATTCATTGATCACTATTTCTGGAAACACCTCAAATGTAGCGCTGTAGCTAAAGTCTTTACCGGGCTCAATCAACTCGGGCTCAACTGAAGGTGTTCCAGCAGGTATTAACTGTTCTGCTTTTAACGCATCAAACAAAGTAGAATTAACCATATCCCGAGCAACTTCTTGACGAATACCATCTGAGAAGCGTTGTTTTATAACGTTCAAGGGTACTTTACCTGCGCGAAAGCCATGAATTTTCGCTTTTGGGGCCAAATTGCGAAGACGAAGGTTTACTTCTTCCTCAATTTTTTCAGATGGCACCAAAACGGTTACCTTACGTTCCAAACCGTTCAAGGTCTCAACAGAAACTTGCATCTAGTCACCTCTTGAATATTATTTATTATGTATATGAATATGGTACGAAAGGAGAGACTCGAACTCTCACAGGTTGCCCCGCTGGAACCTAAATCCAGTGCGTCTACCAGTTCCGCCACTTTCGCAAACAGGGTGGAATTATTTATCACTAATGCTATTATGTAAAGACTCAGATTGAATCCATGAATAAAACAGCTTGCTTTCTAAATCTGGGGTGAACGATGGGGCTCGAACCCACGACCACCGGGATCACAACCCGGGGCTCTACCAACTGAGCTACGCCCACCATAAAATCTACTATTTACAACGTGTTCAATTCTGCTGACGTTGGTACGCCCGGCAGGACTCGAACCTGCTACCCTCGGCTTAGAAGGCCGATGCTCTATCCAAATGAGCTACGGGCGCATCATGTTGGTCGGGGTGGAGAGATTCGAACTCCCGACATCCTGCTCCCAAAGCAGGCGCGCTACCAGACTGCGCTACACCCCGTTAAACCATCCCAAGGACAGTGCGCAAATGATACTCGCAGACTTTGCAGAGGTCAATACATCAATTAGATAAATTTGGAATATACTTAAAATTAAGACATTAAAGTAGTATATTGTTTATTTGAATACGGATTATTATGAAAGTATCGTTACTTCCCTTGTTTGATAGTCTCGAGCATTTACATAAAAATGCCAACAATGTTTTAATACCAGACATTCGTTTTAAAGATGACTTTAATCATACGCTTCGCTTTCTACAAAGTTACACTGGTAATCTTGGAACCTTCAATGCTTACCGACGTGAAGCTGAGCGCTTACTACAGTGGTGTTGGCATGTTAAAAACAAAACGCTGGTTGAATTAAACCGTGACGATATAGAACTTTTTATTAAGTTTTGTCAAAACCCCCCACTTGAATGGATTGGTTTAAAAAAAAATCGACGCTATATCGAAATAGAAGGGCGTCGATGTCCTAATCCTGAATGGAAACCCTTTGTTGTGACATTAGCTAAATATGCTAGAAAACAAGGTATAACTCCCTCTGTTTCTCAATTTAGTCTCTCACAAGGGGCCATTCAGGAAATATTTGCGATTCTCAGTACATTTTTTAATTTTTTAATTGCAGAAGAATATTTACAATCGAACCCCGTCGCACTCATCAGACAAAAAAGCAAATTCATTCGTAAACGACAACAGAATGCGCCGATTAGGCGTCTAAGTTTAATACAATGGAATGCTGTGTTACGAGCAGCGGATGACTTGGCAGACAACAATCCTAATTTACACGAACGGACTCGGTTCATTTTAAACATTTTATTTGGTATGTATTTACGTATATCAGAGTTGGCAGCAAGCGATCGATGGATCCCAACAATGAATGATTTTGCTAAAGACAGTAATGGCTACTGGTGGTTTACAACGGTCGGCAAAGGAAATAAAGAGCGTCAGATTGCAGTTAGTCCGACCATGCTTGAGTCGCTTGGACGCTGGCGCAGATTTTTATCTTTGCCAGCGCTACCCTCACCTGCTGACAACTCACCCTTAATACCTAAAGTTAGAGGCACAGGACCCATGAGCGACACAGCTCCTCTTCGTCGACTGGTACAGATTTGCTTTGATAAAGCAGCTCATCAATTAATGACTGAAAATCTTATAGAAGAAGCGGATAGTTTAGGAAGTGCCACAGTACACTGGCTTAGACATACCGGTATATCTGAGGATATAAAAACCAGACCGCGTGAGCATGTTCGAGATGATGCCGGCCATAGTTCAAGTGCAACAACCGATCGATACATTGACGTTGAACTTCGTGAGCGTTATTTATCGGCTCAGAATAAAACCATAGATCCTGCTTAACAACTAACGCTTAGGTCATCCGGAGTCACCCGCTACTTCATCCCGAGCGTAGCGAGGGATCTCCAAAATATAGGACAGTGCCAGAACTTATTAGCTCCTTCACTTCGCTCATGATGACGTTCAGGCAGTTACGATTTGGCTTAAAAGCCATACAGTCATATATTCGTTGTCAGCAGAAAAACCGCAATAATCCAACAAATAAATCCGATATAATATAAATAGACTGGGGTAGCATAAATTCCTTTACGTTTTCCCATCATGTTAAAAAGTATCATAGGAAAACAAGCCACCGAAAATAAAGAAACAATTCGTACTAGATGTAAAGATCCTGTACGAAAAGGAATGAGCAATGATAAGGATTGAAAAACATGGTTCATCTTAAATTGAATGTATACAAGCAACCAATTACCCCACTCTCCATATAACTCAATCAGCCAAGATGCAAGCAGCAAAGGACCAAGCAATGTTAAACCAGGTAATCCAATCAGTTTTTTTGTTAATCGCGAAAATTCGTCCAAAAAAACCAAAACAATCGCTAATAAAAAAAAAATAAATAGAAAATGAAGATTCATTTGACGTTACCCTTTATTCTCTAACAATTCCCATCGTGCATACAAGATCTCCAAATTAGCTTCATACTCAGCCAATTTTTTCTGAATACAGGCAACATCTGAATTACTCTGTTGATAAAACAATGGATTTGCCATCTCAAGATGTATTTCGGCTATGTTTTTTTCTAAAGACTCTATTTGTTTTGGTAATTTTGAAAGCTCGCGCTGTTCATTAAAACTAAGTTTCACCACAGGATCTCGGCGTACAACTGGCGTGGTTAATACTTGTTGCTGTTTTTTTTGACTTTGATAACTATCATAGCCACCGAGATGCTCTTTAAAACATCCATCCGGTTCACTAATTAAAACACTAGTCACTACCTGATTGATAAAAGAACGATCATGGCTAATCAACAACAAAGTACCCGGATAATCAACCAACAGGGTTTCTAACAATTCCAGTGTTTCAATATCCAAATCATTTGTTGGTTCGTCTAAAACCAATAGATTCACAGGCTTTGCAAATAATTTAGCCAACAACAAACGATTACGCTCACCACCTGAAAGGGACGAAACGGGTTGATTAAAGCGATCGGGGCTAAATAAAAATTCACGCAAATATGATGCAACATGTTTTTGTTTACCTTGAATGGTGACATAATCAGCACCATCAGCGACATTTTCCATGACGGTTTGATCTTCTTCCAGCTGACGTCTTAATTGATCAAAGTATGCAATAGATAGTGATGTGCCGTGCCTAACCTCACCAGAATCTGGTATTAGCTCGCCCAACAACAAACGAACCAATGTGGTTTTTCCACAGCCATTAGGACCCACGATCCCAACTTTATCACCTCGTGTTAATAAAAATGAAAAATTGCGAAGTAAGACCCTGTCCCCAAGATTATAATTAAGATTATCCGCTTCAAGAACAATATTACCCGAACGCGCTACATCAAGGGTTAATGATTTAACCTTTGCCATTTGAGCACGACGCTGTTGATACGCTTCTCGCATCGCCTTTAATGCACGAACCCGACCTTCGTTTCGTGTTCTTCTCGCTTTCACACCCGTGCGTAACCAGGCTTCTTCTTCACTTAGCCGCTTGTCAAATAAATCATGATGGATATTTTCAGTCAAACGCATCGCTTCACGTCTATCTAGATAGGTTTCATAACTGCAGTCATGACGGTGCAGCTTTCCTCTATCAATCTCTACGATACGGTTGGCCACCTGTGATAAAAACTCCCTATCATGCGTCACCACTAACAAGCTACCTGAGTAACTTTTCAAATAAGACTCTAACCATTCAATAGCACTGATATCTAAGTGATTAGTAGGTTCATCAAGGAGCAATAAATCCGGTTCCGCAATCAATGCTGCTGCAAGCAGTACTCGTCGCTTCATACCACCTGATAACTGGTTCATCGTACTTGCAGGATTAATATTCAAGCGTGTTGCCATGGTTTCGATACGAGGCAACAAATCCCATGCTTGTAAATCATCCATCTGTTGTTGACAACAAACCAACTTATCCATGTCTCCGGAATGAGACAAACGATAAAAATTAGCTAAAACCTCACCAACTTCACCTAAACTTTTCACAAGAAAATGATAAACCGTCTCGTTCTCACTGACAGGGACATCTTGCATTAAACCCGCAACACGCAAACCACTGCGTTGATGAATATGACCACTATCTTGTACAATTTTACCGTGTAATAAATTAAGCAATGTCGATTTGCCAGCCCCGTTACGCCCTACCAAAGCAATTCTATCTTGAGGTTGGATTTGCCAACTCGCTTCATCCAGAATGCGATTTCCGGCTACTATTAAATTAACGTTGTGTAGCGATAAAATACTCATAATGACTCTTAATAAATAAATTTGGACATGATTCAAATCATGATATAAAGAAAATGGAACAAAACCCAAGATAAACGCAGTGCCGTGAAATAAAAGAAAAAAACTTAATCAAGAAGACAATAATACCATAATACCGTCTATTTCAATCTGTGCACCACGTGGTAACGCCGCAACACCCACCGTTACTCGAGCAGGAAAAGGCTCCTTAAAACGACGTTTCATGACGTCATTCACATAAGAAAAATGATTCAAGTCAATAAGATAAACACTCAACTTAACCACATTTGCTAAGGTGCCGCCTGCGGCTTCACATACAGCGACTAAATTATCAAAAACCTGTTCTATTTGGCTTTCGATATCACCGCTGCATAACTCCATCGTTCGATAATCCAATGGAATTTGGCCTGACAAATAAACAGTATCACCACAACGAATTGCCTGACTATAGGCACCTATTGCGTTTGGCGCGTGCGCGCTATGAATCTCTCGCATCGCTTAGTCCCCTTGTTTTTTTCGATAAAGTCGCATCACAACCTTGTTTGCACGTAAACGGCGCATGACTCGTGCAAGATGTGTTCTGTTCTGAACGCTAATTGAGAACGTAACCGCATTATGCCGACCATCGCGAGGATCAACGTTGATGTTACCAATATTTGATTCAGCTTCCGAGATTGCAGTGGCTAATGCAGCCAATACACCACGCTGATTGGCAACATCAACTGTAATATCTACCCAGAATTCACCCTGAACATTCTCATCCCAACGCAAAGAAATAAATTGCTCAGGATTTCCACGGACTGTCTTAATCGAGGTGCAATCACTAGCATGGACCAAAATCCCACGACCCTGCTGAAAAAGACCCACAATATTATCACCCGGAATAGGTTGGCAACATTCAGCAAAATGCAATACCATGCCTTCGGTCCCTTTTATCGGTAAGGAACTACCCTCGGTTGTTTTATGTATCTCGACATTTTCTTGAGTGACGACTAAACGCTTGGCAATCACCATAGGCATTTGATTGCCAATACCAATATCGTAAAGTAAATCATCGACTGACTTATAATTCAAATCACGTAATAATGCTTTCAGTGATTCTGGGGGTACTTTTGCATATTCACTCGCTAACTCAGTAAACGCTTGTTCAAGAAAACGGTGCCCTAACGCGACCGATTCAACATGATGCTGAGTCTTTAAAAAATTACGAACATTGCTACGAGCCTTACCCGTGACAACAAAGTTAAGCCATGCTGGATTGGGATTTGCACCAGGCGCCGTTATAATTTCAACTGTTTGACCATTAGTCAATGGAATGCTTAAAGGGACTAATCGACGATTGACTTTAGCGGCGACACAGCTATTACCGACGTCTGAATGGACAGTGTATGCAAAATCAACTGGTGTTGCTCCATTTGGCAACTCCATAATATCGCCTTTTGGAGTAAATACGTATACTTCGTCAGGAAATAAATCTATCTTAACATGTTCTATAAATTCAAGAGAGTTTCCTGTGCTATGCTGAAGTTCTAATAAACGCTGAACCCACTCGCGCGCTCTGAGCTGTGCTTCATTAACTTCTAAACCCGATGATTTATAAATCCAATGTGCAGCTACCCCATTATCAGCCACACTATCCATATCGCGAGTCCGAATTTGAACTTCTAACGGAACACCAAAAGGACCAAATAAAGTGGTATGTAATGACTGATAACCGTTAACTTTGGGTATGCCAATATAATCTTTGAACCGTTGAGGAACAGGCTTATAAGTTTGATGCAAGGCACCCATCACCCTATAACAAGAGTCGATGTCCTCAGTAATCACTCGAAAGGCAAATACATCGGTTACTTCGTTAAAGGATGCTTTTTTCTGACGCATCTTACGATAAATGCTGTATAAATGCTTTTGACGGCCAAAAACATGCTCGTAAGGCATATTCAATGTTTCTAGTGCCATTTGTAAATCATGCTCTATCTTTTGCGTCAATTCTCGACGGTTACCTCGAGATTTTTCAACGGCTGATTTTATTGCTGCATAACGCATGGGATATAGCGCTTTAAATCCCAAATCTTCTAAGCCCGTATAAACAGCGTGCATACCTAAACGATTGGCAATTGGGGCATAGATTTCTAATGTTTCAATAGCGATGCGTCTGCGTTTTGATGAAGGCATAACGCCTAATGTGCGCATATTATGAAGTCTGTCAGCCAGTTTCACGATAATGACGCGTATATCTTTGACCATTGCCAGAACCATTTTGCGAAAATTTTCAGCTTGAGCTTCGGCACGAGACTCGAATTTAATTTTCGTGAGTTTAGTCACACCATCAACTAAAGCGGTTACTTCTTGACCAAAATTCTCTAACAAATCATCTTTATTAATCGCGGTATCTTCAACAACATCATGCAACAAGGTTGCAATAATCGTTTGATAATCCAAACGCATCTGAGCGAGTATTAGCGCGGCGGCAACGGGATGACAAATATAGGGTTCACCGGAACGACGCATTTGTCCAAGATGCGCCTTTTCGGCAAATTGATAGGCATGATAGCATTTTTCGATTTGTTGAGGCTCAAGGTAACGTTTTAGTTCGTCATTCAACTCGTTAAAATAGCTCACGCAGAACTCTCCCTCAACGTTTATTGCCTCATCATCACATCATCGTAAATGAAATTAATTTGAGTCTTTATCGAGAAGATCACGTTTTATTAAACCCGCAGCAATTTCACGTAAAGCGACAACGGTTGGTTTATCATTGTCCCACTCAACTAGAGGCTGAGCACCACGAATCGCAATTTCCCTTGCTCGCTTGGAGGCCAACATAACCAATTCAAAACGATTATCAACATGATCCAAACAATCTTCAATTGTTACACGTGCCATAAATTAATTCTCCACAATAGGTTATTTAACAATCATTTTACGTTGATGATAAAAGGAATGAAAGCAATTTTCGCTGTTGATGTGATTGTCTGGTTATTCGTAAACGCTGGGCAATCACAATGGAGCGCAATTCACAGGCTGCATTATCAAAATTATCGTTTACTATCAAAAAGTCAAATTCAGAATAATGACTCAGTTCATCTTTAGCACGTTGCATTCTGTTATTAATGTCCTGTTCATCATCACGACGTCTGTCAAGCAAACGCTGCTTCAAAACATCCAGTGATGGCGGAATAATAAAAACACTCACGGCATCAGAAAAGGACGCCTTGATTTGTTGGGCACCTTGCCAATCAATATCAAGTACAATGTCAATACCTTCTTGCAGGCGTTGCTTAATTTGCGATAAAGACGTTCCATACAGATGATTAAATACACGTGCATATTCAACAAAATCATGTGAATCAATCATGCGTTGAAACTCGAGCTCATCAACGAAAAAATAATCAACACCATTCGTTTCAGCAAGTCTCATATCTCGGGTCGTATGAGAGACAGACACATGAATATTTTCCAAATCCTGAACCAGCTTTTTTACTAAACTGGTTTTACCGCCACCAGAAGGGGCAGCAACAATAAACAAGTTACCAGGGTACGCATCGCCCATAATCATCGACTCTGTGTTTCAATATGTTTTAAGATCGAACGACTATACGCTAATTATGTACAAATGCAATAGAATCAAAGGTAAGATTCGGATCTAAACTATTTATCTAAACTGTGTTTCCGTACTATCCTTTAACGCCTGCGTATTGCTTTGTCCTTGCATAATGACGTTTTGCACAGCATCAAAATACCCCGTACCCACAAAAGATTGGTGCTTGGTCGCGCGAAACCCATCTGCTTCTGCCGCTATTTCTCGCTGCTGCGTGGTCGAATAGGCATACATGCCCTCATCATAATCAGGGGGCGTATTTTCAACACGCCAACTGCCTTCACGAATGGCTAGAGTCGCATCTAAAAAATCAGGACGAAAACCGGCATCAAATCGACTTTGCAATGCAGCTCGAGCGCTAAGTAACGCGATACGATTATCACGAGTATTCCGTTCGATCGTTGCTAAAAAACCAAGGGCGTCTTGTGACAAAATAAATGAGTCTTCGGCTGGGACGTCGGCTGTCAGTTGGATCATGTTTTCTCTCACCCGTTTATAATCCCTATAGAGGCTGAGTTTTAAGATTAATTCTCATAATCGCTGAAGTCAATCAAAAATAACAGGAGAGTACTCTTTCTTGACAGAAATGTTTATACTTACGCTTTTCTACTTCTACTCGAGGAATACCCCATGCGTCCAAGTCATCGCGAATCAAACCAATTGCGAACCATTAATATTACCCGTAACTATACTAATCATGCTGAAGGTTCCGTATTGGTTGAGTTTGGACAAACCCGCGTTTTATGCACTGCCTCTGTCGTTGATGGTGTCCCTCGTTTTATCAAAGGAAAAGGACAAGGCTGGATTACAGCAGAATACGGGATGCTCCCCCGCGCAACCCATACCCGTAATGACCGTGAAGCAAGCCGTGGAAAACAAGGCGGCAGAACCCTGGAAATTCAACGCCTAATCGGTCGTTCATTGCGTGGGTGTATTGATTTAAAATCACTGGGTGAAAATACTATAACGCTTGATTGCGATGTGTTACAAGCAGACGGTGGCACACGAACAGCCGCTATCACGGGCGCTTGTGTTGCGATGAAAGATGCGTTGACTTGGATGGTCACGCGTGAAAAAATCCGTAGAAAACCTGAGTTTACTCACATTGCTGCTGTATCGGTTGGCATATATCGCGGTCAACCTGTTCTTGATTTAGACTATGCGGAAGATGTCCTTGCTGAAACAGATATGAACGTCGTCATGAATGAACAAGGACATTTTATCGAAGTTCAGGGAACCGCTGAAGATGGTAGCTTTAATCGTAACCAACTCAATGACCTATTAGCATTAGCCGAAGGTGGGATTGCTCAACTTATCGAAATACAAAAACTGGCCTAATCGATATGACGCAACCTAATATGTCACTGACAAACATAGCGCCTGCTGATACGGTTATGAGCAATCGAAAACAAGATACGATGTGGATGCTGGGCCTATATGGCACAGCAATTGGAGCAGGAACATTGTTTTTACCCATTGATGCGGGTTTAAACGGCCTATTTCCCTTGATTATCATGGCATTGCTCGCATTTCCCATGACCTACTTTTCGCATCAGGCCTTGTGTCGTTTTATCTTATCAGGATCGTCAAACGATAATGATTTTACCGATGTTGTTATCGAGCATTTTGGTCAAACGGCGGGGAATATTCTGACTTTTCTCTATTTTTTTTCAATTTATCCCATTCTACTGATGTATAGCGTTGCGATCACGAACACAACGCACAGCTTCATCACGAATCAACTGGGTATTGAAGCCCCGCCACGCGCTATATTGGCGTTTTTACTTATGATGGCATTACTGATTATCGTTAGGTTTGGACAAGACGTTATCGTTAAAACCATCAGTTTAATGGTGTATCCTTTTATCTTTGTACTTGTCATGCTTTCAATTTATCTTATTCCACACTGGAATGTTGCGTTTTTTCAACAAGGTAGTATTGTGCACCAAACGGCATCACATAACCTAATAACAACACTGTGGTTATTATTTCCCGTTCTTGTGTTTTCATTCAGCCACACCCCTATTATTCCATCTTTTGCAACCAATCAAAAACAACGCTTTGGGGAAATGGCTAACAAAAAGAGTTCCACTATTTTAAGATACAGTCATCTTATGATGGTTGGAACCGTCATGTTTTTTGTCTTCAGTTGTGTATTTAGCCTGTCCCCTCAAGACCTGGCTTTAGCCAAAGAGCAAAATATTTCAATCTTATCTTATTTAGCCAACCATTTTGATTCGCCCATTATCCGATATGTCACGCCCATTGTTGCATTTATTGCGATATCAAAATCGTTTCTAGGCCACTATATTGGTGCAAATGAAAGTCTGCATGGTATATTGAATAAATCATTAAACGAAAAGCATAAAACCGCTAACCATAAAATTATAAAATCCGTCATCGAATTATTCATGATCATCACGTGTTGGGGCGTTGCCACCATCAATCCCAGTATTTTAGGCATGATTGAATCACTGGGCGGGCCGGCTATTGCTATCATTTTATTTTTAATGCCAATGTATGCGATCGTAAAAGTCCCGGCACTTAAAAAATACCGCAATCGACTCAGTAATGCATTTGTTACAGTATCAGGACTTATCTCGTTATCAGCAATTTTATATGGCCTTTTTGGATGACTATTCAAAATAACATCAAAACTCTACTCAGCCGTATTCGAAACCTGGAGTTATCAAGTCATCGCATACCCGGCAGTGTTGAATTATTAGCGGTTAGTAAAGGACAAACAATAGAACGCATCACCCAAGCATTTGAAGCCGGCTTGTGTGATTTTGGTGAAAATTATCTTCAGGAAGCACTAGGAAAAATACATGCCTTAAACGCTTTACCAATACGTTGGCATTTTATCGGTGCAATTCAAAGTAACAAAACTCATGCGATTTCGCATCATTTTGATTGGGTACATAGTGTTTGTCGAAAAAAAATTGCGCAGCGACTTAATGATGAGCGACCCAACACCTTGTGTGCTCTAAATGTTTGTATTCAAGTTAACATTGACGATTCTAATGAAAAAGCGGGAATAGCGCCTCATCTTGTCAGCGATCTTGCAATGGAAATTATTAAGCTGCCTCGATTAAATCTGCGCGGTTTAATGGTCATCACAAAGCTTGTGACTGATGAAGAACAATATCAACTGTTTTTAAACGTATCTAGTTTATTAGATCAGTTAAATACAGACTTAAATTTAAAACTAGACACGTTGTCTATGGGGATGACCCAAGACTTACATACAGCCATTCGTGCAGGTAGTACAATCGTCAGAATTGGACGAGGAATTTTTGGGGAGCGTAAATGAATATCAGTATTATTGGCTTTGGCAACATGGCACAAGCGATTGCGAAGGGTTTGTTATCAGATAAATCAAACCGATTACGTGTGGCAGCTCCATCACTCACCGAAGGCGTTACTTTAGAGGGTATTCAGACTCATTCGGATAATTTAGCCATCACCGCTCTTGCAGATATTATTATTTTGGCAGTAAAGCCTGCTCAAATGAAAAGTGTTTTAACCGAAATAAAACTAGAAATACCCAAAAAAGCGCTAATCATTTCAGTCGCATCGGGTAAAACACTTGACTGGCTTAGTGCAAATACAGCACCCAGCCTTGCTATTATACGAGCGATGCCAAATATTGCCGCAGCTATTCATCAATCAGCAACGCCCTTAATTGCCAATCAACACGTGACTCACTCGCAAAAAACTTGGGCAAGTAATCTGTTTAACACAATGGGTTTAACAACATGGATAGAGGACGAGGGTCTCATGGATTCGTTTACCGCATTATCAGGTAGCGGGCCGGCTTATGTGTTTCTATTCATGGAAGCCATGGTGGCTGCTGCAATTGAACAGGGCATTCCGGAAGACATCGCGACGTCTTTTACCCTACAAACACTCAAAGGTGCACTTGACGTCGCAATTTTAAAAGACAAAAGCTTTTCAAACCTAAGAGCGACGGTCACCTCCCCTGCTGGAACCACAGCAGCAGCAATCCACGTGCTTAAGACTCGTGGATTTGATGCTTTAATACGCGATGCGATGAGGGCTGCTTGTATGCGATCTCGTGAACTGGGAATTTTATAAGTATACAACAAAAGACCTTGAACGCAGTTCCGACCACTACGTCCCGCGACTCATTCGCAGGATCCAGCTTCTTGCCTAGACTTTAGACTCCGCGGACAAGCAGCGGAGCGTAGGCCGATCGGAACGTCACTCAGGGCCCACAAAAAAGAGGGTAAAATGTCTGGATTTACAACGGTTAGTTATTTTTTATTTTCGTCACTATTTAGTCTGGTAACCTTTGTATTATGGGTACGCATCGGTTTGCGATACTTTTGTGTCAGTTCGCTGCATCCAACAAGCCGAGCTATTTATAAGCTAACTGATCCGATTATTAAACCTTTTCAGTCTGTTTTAAAAATAACGAATAAACAATCCATTCGATATGATTGGGCTTGTTTTAGTGCGCTTGTGATAACCGAAGTTTTAAAATTTATTTTAATCGATCTGTTTTTCGTTAATGCATCATCCGTTGTGGTTTTTTTGTTGATCTATACATTGGCTGATTTAATCATTCAACCTTGTAATTTGTTGTTCTATGCCGTTCTGATTCGCGTCATCATGAGCTGGGTCAACCCGCAGTGGCAAAATCCCTTGGCCGATCTCCTCTATCTTATAACCGAGCCTCTTCTTCGTTTGGGACGTCGTTTAATACCCATATACTCAGGCTTTGATTTTTCGCCTTTTATCGTCATATTGATTTTAAAGGTCATTACATTATTCATCGAAGCATCCATGCCATTGCCTCTTCTTTGAATACTTTCCTGCAAACTGTCAAAAAAAAGCTATACTTTGAATAGAGTAAACATATTGGAAACCAGTATGAAAGCACATAATCTTATTGCGTTATGTATTTTATTCAATCCACTAACAGCGAGTGCCGTTGAATCAATCTACTGCCCACAAAAACAGGGTTATATCAATGTGGGCATGACACAGGGCGAGGTTATCAATGCCTGTGGTCAACCAACAGCGAAACAGACAAATATAAGCCTGACGCAGCGTGTTCCGGTTACCCAATTGATTTATACCACGCTTAATCAAGGCGCTGTTTATTCAGGACTTAATGTCTACTACAATATGTGGTCTTTACCGAGTGGTTCTAATGGAACGTCATTAACAATCGATGTCATTAACGATAAAGTGCATTCAATCAGTATAAACGGAGCGAGCACGAACGCTATGAGTATCTGTGGTGGAGAAAACATACAAAAAGGTGACAATGTTAACAATGTTTATTCAGCTTGCGGAAGTCCTTCATTGGTTAATAACACCTACATTGAGCAAAACATACCGAAAAGTCAGCACCCGGAAGTATGGATATATCAAATTGATCAATATAATCCAGCAATTAACTTGACATTTATCAACGGAAACCTACAATCCATCCAATAATTTAACATGAGATTAACTTAATGAGTGAAACGATTGATGATTTAACCATTGCCTATACCGAAGATGGTACCGAAAAAACCAAAGAATTAGGCAAGCATGTTTTATCTAAGGGTGCATGGACAACCATTTTGTTTCGATACCAAGATTGGGATACAACTAAACAGGCATTTGGTCCTGAGAAATACTCCATTAGGCGTTATCAAAAACGAAGCAATCAATACTGGCAAAAGTCTAAATTTAATATTTCCAGCGAAGAACAAGCGCGAAAAATCGTGGCTGTTTTATCTGAATGGCTAGCTAAAAGTTCATAATTTTAATGAGAAAATTTAAGTTTTGTTTTGTTGTCAATAAGATTAATGATGTCATAAATAGGTAATGGTTTTGAAAAATAAAAGCCCTGCATTTCATCACAATCTTCGTGAATTAAAAACTGAAGTTGTTCAATCGTTTCACCCCCTTCAGCAATGACTCTAATGTTTAACGTTTTAGATAATGCAATGATAGCCTTAACAATTCCTACATTTTCTTTATCATTTGGTAAACCATCAATAAATGATTTATCAATTTTGATTCTAGGTTAAGTCCGTAAACTGCTGTAAATTCTAGATGGCTGAGTAGGGATTGAGTCATCGCTAAAATTCGGTACTATTGAGTTGCGAACAACAACAAAACCGAGGAGATTAGCGATGACGGATTACAATG
>JAJZSG010000132.1 GCA_021849905.1 Pseudomonadota bacterium | reverse complement strand
CTATAAGCAGGTGTGGTCAACGGGGCGCTGGTTTTATGGCAGCGCACGGTGTGATTAACTATTACCGCTTACGCAGCGATAGCTTCTCCAGCAAAGTTTTCATCGTTTGCATTTGTGTTTAGTTGAGTCGTTTAACGAGAGTTCTCATTCTCGGCATGCACCTAAGGTTTCGCAACCCACGTCGAAGCCAGGTCGCCCCCTATCTGTACACTTTAATTATAACACAAAATGACTAAAGGATGTAAAGCTTTTCATCATAACCACGTCACTGTTTACTCAATTCCATTGTGCTTAAGAAATGCATCAATTGTGGCGGGTCGACCTCGGAAATCCACGTAAGCATCAGAGGCTCTTCGTGAACCACCGACTTCAAGGATACAATGAAGAAAATCACGTCCCGTTTTAGGATTAAACACCCCTTCCTCTTCAAACCGTGCAAAGGCATCGCTAGAGAGCACCTCTGCCCACTTATAGCTGTAATAACCCGCCGCATATCCACCAGCAAAAATATGACTAAAACTGTGTTGAAAACGATTATAAGGAACAATAGGCACAACCGCTATATCACGGCGCACATCATCAAGAATATCCGCTATAAACGTGACCTTATCACTTGTATATTCTTGATGAATACGAAAATCAAACAAAGAAAACTCTAATTGCCGCATTATGCCCATTGCGGACTGAAAATTCTTTGCAGACAGTAACTTGTCAAATATAGCCGACGACATGGGCTCACCTGTATCCACATGGGACGTCAATACAGTTAACGCGTGTGCATCCCAACACCAGTTTTCAAAAAATTGACTAGGCAATTCAACGGCGTCCCATTCAACACCGTTAATCCCGGATGCACCCAGATAATCAACCCGTGTCAAAACATGTTGTAAACAATGACCAAACTCATGAAATAGTGTTAAAACTTCATCATGTGATAACGTGGGCGATTTTCCTCCAACTGCTTTTGCAAAATTACAAGTGACTGTTGCAATGGGTGATTGAATATCCCCATTTTCCAATCGTCGCCTACTTTGGCATGAATCCATCCAAGCACCCCCACGCTTATGGGGTCTTGCAAATAAATCAACATAAACATAACCACGCACAACCTGCTCACCATCAATCACTCGATATACAGATACATCAGGATGCCAAGTATCAACATCGGATAGTGCATCCAGAGTGACACCATATAACGTATTGATGATAGAAAACATTCCATTCATGACGGTTTGAAGCGGAAAATAAGGACGCAGTTCTTCTTGAGAAATGGCATAACAGGCTTGCATTTGTTTTTCAGAAAAATAAGCAACATCCCAGGGTGCAAGCGTTATACCCGGTTGATGATTTTGAGCAAACTCATGAAGACGTTGAATATCCGCTAGGGCTTGAGGATGCGCGCGCTGGCCTAAATCCTTTAAAAATTGAAGTACCGCGTATGTTGAATCAGCCATTTTAGACGCAAGTGACAATTCAGCGTAATTTTCAAACCCCAACAATTGCGCTTCTTCAAACCTTAACGCGAGTGTTTCATTCATCACCGCTGTATTGTCGAACTGACCTGCAAAAGGTCCTTGATCGGATGCACGGGTCACAAACGCGTGATACATTTCCTCACGTAAAAGCCTATCATCTGCGTAAGTGACCACTGCAAGATAACAAGGAAATTCTAACGTTAACACCCAACCGTCTAATCCCTTATCGACTGCGAGCGTCTTTGCATTATGGATGGCATGCTCAGGAACGCCCGCTAGACGAGTTATATCACGAATATGTAAATGATAAGCCTGAACAGCATCCAAAATATTATTTTCAAATTGATTGGATAATTCGGATAATCGCGATGAAATGACTTCAAAACGCTGTTGTTGGGTTTTCGTTAAAGCAACACCTGATAACTCAAAATCACGTAACATATCATCAATAATTTTGCATTGCGTCTCGTTTAATGTTTGCTTATCGATAGATTTAATTGCTTCATACAACGCATGGTTATGACCTATGGCTGATTCATATGCCGATAACAACGGCAAACAGGCTTGATACGCATCACGCAACTCAGGCGAATCGTTTACTGCATGCAAATGAGAAATCGGAGACCAAAAACGCTCTAAGGCATCATCCATATCGTCTAATGGGCGAATCAGGTTATCCCAAGTCATTGTTTTATTTTCATTTAGAAGACACGTTATGTTTTGTTTATTTTTTTCTAAGAGCGTATTCAAACGTTCTGGAAAACTGGCAATATCAATCGTGCTGAACTCAGGTAAAGAAGCTAACGCCATGATGGTCTCGATTATAGATAGAAATCGTCCTCATCAAGAGGAAGACATAAAATAATAAACAAGAGTATATCATTGTTTAATCAGAGAACTAGAGGCTGTATCCTGAATCAAACGATGTGTTTGCTGTTGGCAAAACACAAGACACCGATCTAACTCTAGTCAGGTTTGTATCAGAGCAAGATATCTGCAAAGGAAAAAAGCCATAACTAGATAAAGAAGATTGAGACGATGAGGTAAGATGAGTAGTCGACGATGAATCAGACAGCGCACCATCATTTGACGGGCTATTATCACCAGACGAGATTAACGAATCTGTTGGTGTCAAAGGGCGTTCAGGCACTTCTATATCAGGCAGAAATGTAAAGCCAACCGGGCCTTTCGGAGCCAAATAATGACGCCCTTGAAAATTAACAAAGGTTATAACCACAGCCATAAAAGCACCAACCACAGGAAGCAGCGGATTAAACACAATCACGGTTGGAATTGCCGTAATAATGGCCGCAAATAAAACCAAAAAATTAGCCACTGAAAGACGAAGTAAAAATTTTTCTCTCACAATACTTTGTTTCAAAAACAAAACATACTGGCTTAATAACGGGTCAACAGATACAGACGATTGGTCTACATAATATTGCTCAAGTTTGTTTAAACGTGAAAATTCCCAGTGAGCACGAATACAGGCTAAAGCAAGATCATAAAACTGCATGCCAACAGAAAAATAAATCGCCATCGGTTGTAATGAACCAACAAGTACAAAACATATCACAATGCCATTGATAACCCAGGCAATATCATTGGTTAAATTAGGCCAAAGACGATCAAATTGAACAAAAAATCGAGTGAACATTCCGAGTGAGCGCTCTTCTTCGCTCATCTCCTGATGTTCAAACACGTGCGACCAAAACAGGATGGTATTGTAAGTAAGCCTGGGTAGAAAAAAAATAACCGCAATATATCTGAATAGTGGCGATGCAAAACCATCCATCCAACTGACCCAATTCCCATAATATTCTGAATTGTTAATCATCGGAATAAGTCGGACTAAAAAACGTTCAATTCTCAGAAAATGTAACCGATTGGGATTCATGTTTTCAGTGCTCATCCACTGCAACCAGCTGTCAATGTAAGGATGAAAACGATGACGACCATAAAACCAATCTGTTGTTAAATCCAAAAACAACGAGCGTGGCTCAGTAATCGGATGAACAACAACCAAATGTCCAGCAGTCAATAACCATTGTCTGTATTTCGACAAATCAGCTTTTAACAACTTTTTACGAAAATTTGGGCGATCATTGACATAAAGGCTATATTTTTTATCAAGCGCTTCGGCCAGATCTAACCCCTCTTGAACTAACGAAGTCAATGAGTCAACATCGATGTCAGGTATGGTAAAAGCATGTCCTAATAATGCACGAAAAGCATTGTACTCAAGTACCAACGAGGCATCTTCATCAACTAATACATTGAAAAAGCCGTGTTTAATATCTTGATGCTCATCCAAACTCAGACGACAAGATAACGATTGGCTAGTCAACACTTCTCGTTCAAGAGAAAAATCAACATTATCAACAGATTGCCAAAGATCCTGTAACCGCTTCAAAACAATAGCCATTTTCTCGATATTGGTCTGATAATCGAAGCACGATTATAACATAAAATGCACAAAAAGTTATTTTTTCGAAAATTGGGATCTTAGCCGTTAGGTAACACGTTAGATCTTTATTCTTTTAACACGATCTCAATCTTGTATTATATTTAAGTCAATATTAAATTCTTTTTGAGAATAAAATTGCCATTTCGTATCTTCAGACTAATCACTCACGAAGGATCAAGGGATATTTGTGTAATAGACAAGCAACCTTTTTACCGTTCAACAGGAAAAAACTCAGATCTCGCTGGTGTGTGGTTTCTATTTGAAGGATTTGATAAACCTCAAAGAGGAATTCCATTTTTTTCTAAACCTAACGCCACAAATATTCGAGAAAATGAAATTAACGATTTTTTTCCAGATTCGAGAGTAGCATATGCACTTAAAAGAATCGTCAACCCAAGCAGAAAGTGAAGATCCAGCTCATTACTGGGGACAATTTAAAGATACCAAATGTTTGTATACATCCTGTCTTCTTTCCGGTGAACTAATTCCAGTAAGTGTTAACGCAGCCATGATAAATCTTGTAGAAGAATCAATCAATGCACCCAAGATAACAATGACGCCTAATCAGGTTTTTCGTTTACAAGAACAACCTCAATATACCTTAACCTTGCCTGATACGACCAAAATATCAGCTCAAGACGTTCATGATCTGAATATTATTCTGACGTACATGGGATGCACGCTAGACGCTGATGGCAGCATAAAAACACCTACGACTGTAGAAATACCTGCTGAATATATTTACAGTTCAATAGACGGACAGGTTAATATTGACGAAAATAGAATACAGGAAATAACCGATCAACCCACTGAATTTAATGAAACAGAACTTGCAGTTTTTAACGCAATACAAGCAAGACACCCTATTCAAACAAATGCTACTATTGCTTCGGCCAACAGCAATCATGATTTTCTTTATAGGGCAAGTATCCTGTCACAATCGCCGGGTAAGTGCCTGTCAGGGAGCTCGGACTAACCCGA
>JAJZSG010000012.1 GCA_021849905.1 Pseudomonadota bacterium | reverse complement strand
CTTATGGTGCCTGAGTTGAAGACCATCGCGCACAAGGATGTGCGCGATGATCGCAGGAGCGGGTTCGTCTGAAACCAGGTAGCATAAGAATTTTTTAATGGGACACCCCTGGTTTTATTGATTTAAAAAATTATATTATGTATAATATTTTTTCATTTAAAAATCTGTTTGTGAGGAAATATGCTAAATATAATAAGGAAATCAGGACAATACCTCCAGTACACAGGCCAATTTTTTGTACTGGCTATGGCTGTCGTTGGTACGGTTGCCATCGATTTGGTGATTTTGGCGGCTTTGTTAAAAGATTCCGAAAGACAATCTCGTCGCGGTAACAATGATAACCATTTTTTCTTTACGATGCTTGTTTGGCAAATGATGTTTTCTAATCATAATAATCGTTCAACAGACTATGACTTTGCGTTACGGTTAGTCTTGTCTCCAATCACCACATTAATTGCAATCGGATTATCGCTGGCTTTAGGTGTGCCGCTAGTGGGTCTTGGTTTGGCTTTAAGTTGGTGTGTTGCACTGGGGACGATTGCTTTGGGTTTCGCTATCGAAAAATGGGCTGATATGGCTATTGAGTATTTCTCAAGACGTTTTTCACCGGCTTCTGTTGACGAAGAACAGGTGCATACAACGTCTTTCGGACGTTTTCCTATTCCTTCAGCACCACCTGAGCATGTCGTTGTGCAT
Organism: Pseudomonadota bacterium; assembly: GCA_021849905.1. Lineage (GTDB taxonomy): Bacteria > Pseudomonadota > Gammaproteobacteria > Legionellales > Legionellaceae > DDPF01. The sequence continues at coordinate 24,279 of JAJZSG010000012.1, read as the reverse complement.
GAAGTTAACGAAAGCAATGTAGTTCACGCTGTTAATGTTCGCCTCTATGATGAGCCAATATCACTATTGTCATCTATTGGTTTATTCAGTGATTCTGTTGATACAGGTAATGTTTTGCCAAGCGCGCCTCCTCTACCTGATTATTGGTAAAAAGCGTATTTAAGGTATGTAAAACAAAACCTTGTAAATAATTATCACATAGTCTAGATTTGTAATTGCTCACCCCTTCCGTCATCCCGAGCCTAGCGAGGGATCCTTAGCATTTGGCACAGTGCCAAATTGCTGGAGATCCTTCACTACGTTCAGGATGACGTGTAATGAGTTGTCACATAAAATGTTAAAACGCTATCTCGAACTAAGTGAGCCTAATTCTGAACAGGTGGATCATATGTCTTTTCCTGACTTGATTCGAACGGCGTCTGAGCGTGGGTTACTTTTAAATGGATGGGATATTTGGCGGTTGTATCGTGATGCGAGGAATAACACGAGTCATACCCATAATGAGAAAAAAGCCATTCAAGTTTGTGCTTTAATTCCGGCTTTTTTAGATGAAGCAACTCGTTTACTATCAACCCTTCAAGAACGAATCGCATTGTTATGAAACCCGCTATTGATATCGAGCATGATCATCTCGTGATTGTTATGAATATATTAAAAAAAATATACCGAGTGATGCTTGTGTATGGGTTTTTGGCTCTCGTGCGGGAAATACAAAAAAACTATTTTCCGATCTCGATTTAGCTATTGATGCAAAAAAAGAACTATCTTTTCATACTTTGGTGAATTTGAAACATGATTTTGAGGAATCTAACCTACCCTACAAAGTGGGTATTGTTGATTGGCACGCCATTGATGAATCATTTCAGATGAGAATAGAGCCTTATAGACAAAAAACTAGGCTTAATTTTTAATTAAAAATGGTAGATTGGGCCTTTCAGCCCAACAACAACTATCTAAGCTAAAGCGCTTCGATCGTCATACGATGATGGCACAGTTTGTCTCGTGTCAATTGCGCTTGAGCTAATTTTTCACGTTCTTTCTGAATCACCTCAGCCGGCGCTTTGTCCGTAAAGGTTTTGTTATCAAGTTTTCCAGTTGCATGAGCAATGTCTTTATCTAATTTGGATAGTTCACGTTCCAAACGACTGAGTTCGGCCTCTTTATCAATGATTCCGGCCATTGGAATCATCAATTCCAGTTCGCCAACTACTGCTGAAGCTGACAAAGGCGCTTTATCGATTTCTTCTAGGTAATGAATGTGCTTCAGTTTGCTTAATGACATTAAAATGGGTGAATATTTTTTGATGCGTTGTTTAATTTCCGGCGTTGCGTGACGAATATTCAGTGGAATTAGCTTTGCGGGGCTAATGGTCATTTCGCTGCGAATGGTGCGTATGGATTGCACGACTTTTTTGAGCCAGTCAATTTCTTCTTCAATGTCCAAGTGAATAAATTGTGCTTCAACATGTGGATAATGACATAGCATAATGGTTTCAGAATTTTCACTGGTTAATTTAGCCGTGCGTTGCCAAATGGCTTCCGTAATAAAGGGCATAATGGGATGCAGTAACTTGAGCATTTGATTGAGCACATAAATCAATGTGCGCCGTGTGCCGCGCTTCATTGAGCCGAGAGCCTGCTCATCATATAAAACTGATTTAGACAGTTCTAAATACCAGTCACAATACTCATGCCAAACGAACTCGTATAAGGTGTTGGCTAACAGATCAAATCGATAGTTAGCAATATCTTGATGGCATCTTTCTATCGTGTGCTGAAGATGCGAGAGTATCCATTGGTCTGCAGGACTGTATTGGAAGGCACCATCGCCTAAGTCAGATTGGTCTTCATCGGTATTAAGTAAGACGTATCGCGACGCATTCCATAATTTGTTGCAAAAATTACGGTAGCCTTCCACGCGATTCATATCAAAACGAACATGACGGGTATTCGATGCTAATGAGCAGTAGGTAAAGCGTAATGCATCAGTACCATAAGCAGGAATGCCCTCTGGAAACTGTTTACGGGTTGCTTTTGTGATTTGATCGCGCACCGACCCAAGCATTAAGTTAGCGGTTCGCTTGGTTAGCAGGTCATCTAACTCAATACCGTCAATAATATCAATCGGATCAAGAACGTTACCTTTTGATTTTGACATTTTTTTGCCTTCGTTATCACAAATTAATCCAGTGATAACTATGTCTTTGAAGGGTATTTTGCCCGTAAATTTGAGGCCTAGCATGATCATGCGTGCGACCCAGAAAAAAATGATATCAAATCCTGTAAATAAAACAGACGTTGGGTAAAATTGTTCAAGGTCGCGCGTTTGCTCTGGCCACCCTAAGGTTGAAAAAGGCCATAATGCGGAAGAAAACCAGGTATCTAAGACGTCTTCATCTTGTTTTAACTGAACTGAGTCATCCAGCTTATGTTTGAAGCGCACGTCATTTTCACTGTACCCCACATACACACGCCCCTGGCTATCATACCAGGCTGGAATTCGATGCCCCCACCATAATTGACGACTAATACACCAGTCTTCAATATTTTCCATCCATTGAAAATACGTTTTATTCCAGTTCTCAGGGATAAAACGAATCTCACCTTTTTTCACGGCCTCAATCGCAGGTTTTGCCAGTAGTTGGGTCTTTACATACCATTGATCAGTTAGTAAAGGCTCAATCACCACATTTGATTTTTCACCACGAGGAACTTTTAATTTATGGGGTTCAACTTTGACTAACAAATGCGCCTGCTCTAAATCATGCACAATTTGATTACGTGCAACAAATCTGTCTAGCCCTTGGTATGCAACCGGTGCATGCTTATTAATCGCCCCTTTTTTAGTTAAAACATTAATGATGGGCAGTTGATGCCGTTTACCTACCTCATGATCGTTAAAGTCATGCGCAGGTGTTATTTTTACACAACCGGTTCCAAAATCGGGATCAACATAGTCATCTGCAATAATAGGAATAGTTCGGTCACATAAGGGCAGGTGAACGTGCTTGCCAATCAGATGTTGATAACGGGGATCATCGGGATGAACAGCCACTGCCGTATCGCCTAGCATGGTTTCAGGGCGCGTGGTTGCAACCACCAGGCTCTCGTCAGAATCAACAACAGAGTAGCAAATATGCCACATATTGCCATCTTCTTCTTCTGAAATCACTTCAAGGTCAGAAATGGCTGTGCCTAATTTAGGATCCCAATTGACGAGTCGTGTACCCCGATAAATCAGGCCTTCCTCATGCAACTTAATAAATACTTTTTGTACGGCTGCGGATAAGCCTTCGTCCATCGTGAACCGTTCACGCGTCCAATCGACTGATGAACCAATGCGTCGCATTTGGCTCGTAATCTGGCCGCCTGATTCCTCTTTCCAGCGCCATACACACTCTAAAAACTCATCACGAGTCATGCTTTTACGAGATAGACCCTTTTTTTCAAGCTGGCCTTCAACGATGAGTTGTGTTGATATACCGGCATGATCCGTGCCGGGCTGCCACAGCGTTCGCGAGCCCATCATGCGCTGATAGCGAATTACGATGTCAATGAGGGTGTGTTGAAAACCATGCCCCATGTGTAAACTACCTGTCACATTCGGTGGCGGCAGCATGACACAAAATACCTTGCCATCACCACGTGGCTCAAAATAATGATGATTTTCCCATGTTTTATAACAGGCTTCTTCTATGGCGCTTGGAGAATAGGTTTTATCCACGGTTTTCAACTGGTCATAATAAAGTGGAGAGATTTTAACAGAGGCTTACGAATCAAACAAATGTCATCCCGAGCAAAACTCGGAATGACATAGAGATTTACAAAATAACGAAAATGTTATCTAGCAGGTGGAGCGGGATCATCCAGCCCACTGTCAAGGTCAGTATCGGATCGAACTTGTCGGGTATTGTCAGCACCACCAAAAAATCGTGCTCGAATTACATCACTGACGGGCTTGTAAACATAGTCATAGGCCATTTGCACAACGTGATATAAGGCATTTCTGAGTGATTCGAGTGCACTATACAATTGACTTAAACAGGTTCTGGTTGTTTCTACTTGAGGTTCTTCTATAAAAATTGGATTTAACGCGGTATTTAATGTGTCTAATCGCGTATTAATATCAGATAATGCACCCATGATGTCATTCATGTGTCCACCGTGTTTAACAAATCGTTGCAGTTTATTTTCCAGCGTGGCGACTAAACGATACGATTCGTAAATTGCTTCACTTTCTGCAGGTGTTTTGGCAAGTTTTGCTAGCTCGTCAAGTTTGATTTTAAAGTCTTCAGCGGCGTCTTGAGCGGATTTCGCAAAGCGTATGAATCGGTCGCCTTCTACACGAATACCTGTTTCAGGCTCGTATCGTGTGAGTGCGTTAAATATTCGATCTCCTGTTGCATCGTTTAATGCCACGCGCTGAAATAGCTGAGCTTCGATAGGCGTCAGATATCGAAATGTCATCATATTTGATGCATGGCTAGCTTGGTATATGGCTTGATATAAACTATGTTGATCCTGAACGCTTTGTTTATCTTTTAAAAATTCGGCTAAATTAACGAATAAAACCTGTTTACGTCCATTTTCATCTTGGTAAACAGCAACCACATCATTCACAGTGCCATGGGTGATGCGCTGAATTTGTTGTTTAATAAATGTGAGATTTTCTTCAGCTTCTCGTCTCGTTTCAGGATTCATGTTGCTTGTGTTAATGGCTTGCACTGCGTCGACTAAGGCTAATTTCAGCTCATCACCTTGAGCAGTTCTAAGCATTAATCTATTGGACAGTTCTTCCAGATGACCTGAATGAATAGTTGGGTCAATGGGCGTATTTGCTCTGGATACTGCTGCACGCAAGTTAAATTTACGACTGAATTGATTGATCATCTCATGAAGCGCGATAAGCATGATAGTGACCGGTAGAAAATAGGTCATTACGTCGTCTAGTTGTTTTTTATCATGTAAATCAGACAAGAATTGGGCGATATTTTCAATGTCTTCGATGTTTTCTAATTCGGGTAAGTCATTTTCATCAACCGTAATTATTTCATCCTTAATGCTGATGTCTTGGTTTTTTTCAGATGATAGAGACGCATCGACCTGACAGGATTTAATGTGCACCGATTGGTTTGAAGACCATACTTTGAGTAGATTAGATGCCACTTTCGTTGGATTATTTTTCCATTCGGTCAGTAAAATCGAGAGGATTTGTGTATCACCATCGACGCGGGCTTTTATATGCAAAACCCCCTGCATTTTAATGGCTAAGGCTAGTTTCTCTTGATCAAATCGTTGCATTTGACTGTTAATCAGTTGTTCCAACATCTGAGATTCGATTTGTGTTGGCATAGAATCACTCATGACGTATGCTTCATTTTCAAATATCGAAGATATTGTTGGGTTATGGCGAGCTAATCGTGAGGTGTTTTTTGTTTCAGCAGCCCGTTGATTAGCCTCAATCACATGGTCAAGCTGTATTTTAGTGGCATGTTTTGCATCAGCAATGGATTGTTCCAATGTTGTTATTAATTGAGAAATTGCTGCTCGCTCTGTATTTCGATTCTTATCTTTCGTACAGTCTTGGCTTAAACGCATGAGTTCTTCGTTGAATTGTATCACTTTGATTTCTGCATCACTGATACGGGTTGAAGTAGTCAAACTAAAGGGTTGTGCCGTGTAGCTTTTGATTTCTTGTAGCAAATTCGTTAAACCAGACTGAATGGCTTTATTAGTTAATGGCATTATGCTTCTCCTGGTTTTTTTGGATAACCTATCCAAAAGTATTTTATTATAAACAATTTGTTTATATTTTATTCATGATAATACACGCAAATGGATTTATCAAGAATAATACTTAACAGTGTCGTAACCCCCAGCACGTCATCCCGAACCCAGTAAAAGATCTCCCTTGCCGACGGTGATTTAGAAAAAATGTTGGTAAAGACGTACTTGGGTGAATTAATTTTAAAAAAACCCGAACTTCAAATTTCGTAATTCGGGTTTAAGCTCATGAATGGTTTTTAATGGCCGGGATTTGGATTGGACGAACTTTTATTATCTTTTTCAAATTCAACAATTTTTTGAAGCTTCGATTTATAATCATCGGATGGTTTTGTATAAAGAACAGCTTCTTTTGCATTTTTCCTGAATACATTGAGAGCCACGTTAATTGCTTTAAGACCAAAATTGCAAATTTTTGTCAAGGCATCACTTATTTTTTTACCTTTAGGATCCCTATCAATTTCAGCGTTTGCTTGGGTAAAACTTGTCTGTACCGCTTTTTTGATTTGCTCAATGTCTGTTCTTTTGTGATAAGTTAAATGTTTAGCTGCTTCTAAATCTCCTATCAACTTGTTAATGACGTTTAAATTTTTGTCACCTGATTTTAGAAAAGTCGATCCATCTGAAAGTTTTGAGTCTCTTAATGTCTTTATGTCCTTCACCATCAAGTCAATACTTTTTTCTATTTCTTCTTTCGCATCGCTTAATTGTTTTGCGTTCTCGATTAATATTCTTGCTGCTGCTGCATGGGCGTTTTCAAGTGATTTTATTCGTTTGTCGACTTCTTCTTGTAATTTTTTAATATCAGATAATAACCGAGCACTTTGTGTATCGACCGTCTGATTGCTGTTTCTTATAGAGTCCAATTCTTTATCAACAACTTTGTGTATTGTATCAAGTGAACTTTTAAATTCTTTTAGATCTTCGAAAGAGGGTGACTTTAATGTCTTGTATTTAGTTAACAAATCTTGGTACTTAGAAGATTGCTCTGTTACTTTTCTTCTCATGTGATTCTCCTTAGTTAACATATTTTATAAACATCGTATTTATATTATGGTTTTGAATTAAAAAAAGTCAAATTAAAAAACAAAAAAACAATATGTTCCTAAATAAAATAATGGATGGGCTTTAATCAAATAGAATTGACGTCATCCTGAACTCAGTGAAGGAACTCCTGGAGTAGGCTCAAATATATCAATTCGAGCTCCTTTACTAAGCCCAGGATAACGTACCAAATGAGTTATTTTTGCGATAAGGAGTGCGCGCCCTAAAGAAGGTGCAGGTGAGAATTAGTCAGAGCAAAACTGCGTTTTTTTGAACAATCTCTCTAAATTGTGGGGATAATGTTGACCAGTCAACAATATCGACGCGAATAGGTAAATCAGATTCTGAAAATGTTTTTCTGAGTTCGGCTAATTGAGTCAAAGAAAGCGGTTGATCACTCATGATACAAAGATCCAGATCAGAATGGGGTTTGACATGGCCTGTGACGCGTGAACCAAATGCAACAACGGGATATTTTGGTTGTGTTTTTTTTAAAATCACTTGGACTAATTCTAGAAATCGAGGGGCTAGTGTATTTTTTTTGTCATGACGCGAGACAATGCTCCAATTTTGAGACGAAAAGTTTATAATTCATTTTTAAGTTTTGCTATGCATTCCTGCGTCAAGCCAGTAAACAACATGATTTCGCTCAATGGTTTATTTGCTTTTATCATGTTAATGGCTATTTCAGCTTTGCCCTCAGCTTTACCTTCAGCTTTGCCTTCAGCGTATTTATCCATAATCAGAGTTTTTTCTCGGCTGACTTGATCCCAGTAGCTTTCGTAAAGATTAAGCTCTCCTGGTGTGTAAGCTGATTCTTCAGCAAGCTCTAAGGCTTGTGCAATTTCAGGCACTGTAAGCAAATCCTTTGAAACAGTTATTGTTTTTTCATCCACTTCACGCAAGAATCGTAGCCATAATAATCGGAGTTTTTTTATTGAAGACGATTGAATGGGAAATTTAGGTAATTCAATAAAAACAAGTTGTAAATGTTCGATAATATCATGGTTATCAATACTATCTTTTTTGACTAATTGGTAATGATGATACCATTCAGAGGTTCTTTTTTCATAAATTTCAGCGACGATGCCCAAGCCATAAACGGGCTGAAGAAATTTATATTCAGCACCCTTGTCTAGTTGTTTGACGAATGCTTGGCTAGTCCCAAAAAGTAACCGTTGTTTAAAATGGTCTGTCCAGTTCATTTGCATTTCGACAATAAAGACTCGTCCATGGATATCTGTGCATTTGACATCAGCAATGGTTCTTTTAAATTCAGGAATAATCGGTACCTGTTCATTTTGAAGATATGTTAAAGATACAATAGGGCTATTAGTCGGCAATGGAAGCAAGGCATTTAAAAAACTGATTAATAAGTTGGGGTGGTCGCCAAAAATTTTCTTAAACACTACATCGGCTTTTGGGTCAAGGTATCGTGACATAATCGTTTGTCTCGTGTTATCAATTAAGCGCAGTCACCATATTATACGCTATTTATCATCTATGATCAGCCGCAAGATAAGTATATATCGTAGGCACCACAAAGAGCGTAAAACCAGTACCAATTAGTAACCCGGTTGAGATGACAAGACCAATATCAAAACGACTCACAGCCCCTGCGCCGGATGCAATGAGCAGTGGAAATACGCCGAATACCATTGCAGCGGTGGTCATTAAAATAGGTCGTAGGCGAATACCCGCCGCTTCTTCAATAGCCTGTCTGCGGGTTAGATTTTTTTGACGTTGTAATTGATTGGCAAAATCAACGATTAAAATACCATGCTTGGAGATTAAACCGATTAGCGTAATTAAACCGACTTGTGTGTAAATATTAATACTTGCAGCACCTAAATTCAGGGGTATCAACGCGCCGCATATCGACATAGGTACGCTAATGAGAATAATTAATGGATCGCGGAAACTTTCATATTGTGCGGAAAGAACGAGAAAAATAACGATAATAGCAAGGAAAAACGCCAAGATTAATGCATTGCTTTCTTGGATAAATTGACGAGATTGCCCTGCGTAATCAGCCGTGAATCCTTTGGGTAATGTATTATTGGCTTCTTGTTGTAAAAATGAAATGGCTTGTCCTAAGGTGGTTCCTGGCATCATGACACCCTGAATCGTTGCTGAATTGAGCTGTTGAAAATGAGTCAATGCATTGGGTGTGGTTTTTTCAACAGGCGTTACGATGGTTGATAACGGTATCATATTATTGTTTTTTGTTCGCAAATAAATCTGGCCTAATTGTTCGATGTTTAAGCGATACGATCGGTCCAGTTGAGGGATCACTTTATAACTTCGGCTTTGTAATTCAAAGAAATTAACATAACCACCCGATAAAGCACTACTAAGGCTGCTACCGATACTTTTCATATCCAAGCCTAAGTCAGAGGCTTTAGAACGGTTAATTGTAAATTCAACCTCCGGTTGGTTGAACTTAAGACTATTATCCAGATAGATAAATAGCCCACTTTTTTTCGCTTTATCGATGAGTTGATTAGATACATCAAATAAACTTTGAAAGTCACTGGTTGTTTTGATGACAAACTGAACCGGTGTTCCACTTCCGCCGCCTGGTAATGCTGGAGGGACAATAGCGAAGGATTTTAATCCAGCAACGGCATCTAATTTTTCTTGTAATGGTTTTTTTAGACTAAACTGAGTTTTATTGCGTGCAGCCCAAGGTTTTAAGACAATACCTGAAAAGGTTGTTTGACCATTGATGACAAACGAATGCTCGGTTTCCGGGAAAGTTTTATAAAGGGTATCGAATGATTTTGTAAAGGCTTCAATATAATTGATGGTGGCATATTGAGGCGCGCTACTGGATACAAAAAAGAAGCCTTGATCTTCTTCAGGAGCGGTTTCTTTCGGTGTATGGCTATACAAATAAGGCAGCATGAGCAAAACAATTGCCGCAAAGACCAATATGATGGCGGGTGTGTCCAGCAGACTGTGTAAAATACCTTGATATCGGCTTTTTAATCGATTGAAGAAGATATCCAGACGTTTGACGAAGGCATTGCTTGTATTTTCAGATGTGAGTATTTTTGAGCACATCATGGGGGAGAGTGTCAGCGCTATGATTCCCGAAATAATAACGGCACTGGCTAATGTAAACGCAAACTCTTTGAATAGCGCACCGGTTAATCCGTCCATGAAGCCAATGGGCGCATACACGGCTGCAAGGGTGATGGTCATGGCAATAATGGGTGTGGCAATTTCGCGTGCACCGATGATGGCGGCATCGACTGGTGAGTTGCCTTCTTCAATGTGTCGATGAATGTTTTCAAGGACGACAATGGCATCGTCAACGACCAGACCAATTGCTAAAACAAAGGCTAGAAGCGTGAGTAAATTAATAGAGTAGCCTAAAAATAACATCAGGGTACAAACCCCAATTAGCGATAAGGGAATGGTGACTATCGGAACCAGAACGGCGCGCACGGAGCCTAAAAATAAAAAAATCACAACAATAACGATCAAAGCGGCTTCTAATATGGTTTCAGAGACTTCTTTAATTGAGGCGCGGATAAAATCAGTTGCATCATAGACAATCGTACCCGTTAGTGTAGGGGGAAATTGTTTTTGAATAGAGGGAAAGAGCGCTTTTGCATTGCTGATGACGTTCAATGGATTGGCTAATGGGGTGGGTGTGATGGATATAAAAACGGCTTTTTTTCCATCAAAGGTGACACTGGAATTGTAATCTTCTGACCCTAATTCAACGGTTCCCACATCACTTAAACGGATGATAGCGTTACCGTTACTGCGCACAATTAATCGTTTAAATTCCTCGGCACTTTTAAGGTTTGTATCGGCGCGAACATTAATGGCTACGTATTCCCCTTTGGTACTTCCGGCTGCTGTTAGAAAGTTGTTGTTATTTAATACATCGAATACATCTGATGGAGTGACGTGAAGCGCTGCTAATTTGATGGGATCAAGAAAAATACGCATGGCATATTTTTTACCACCCAAAATATCCGCTTGTGCGACACCCTCGACGGTTTCAAGTTGGGGTTTAACAACACGTAATGCATAGTCTGTAATTTGTTGTGCCGTCATGTCATGGCTATCTAGGCTGATATACATTAACGGCGTTGAATTATCCGATTTTTTTTGAATAACCGGTTGTTGAGATTGAGGCGGCAACTGATTTAGAGTTTGCTGCACTTTACTCATGACATCAGTAAATGCAATTTGAGGATTAAAGTTAAGCTTGACCGTTAAGGTAATAGTACTTAGGCCTTGCACACTCGACGAGGTCATATAGTCTATGCCCTCAGCACTGGCAACCGCACTTTCAAGCGGTGTTGTGATGAAGCCGGCGATTAAGTTGGCATCTGCTCCGGGATAGCTCGTCGTGACGGTAATGACGGCGTTATCCATCCGGGGATATTGACGAACGGGCATTTTGGTTAGCGAATTGATTCCAAACAACAGAATTAACAAACTGACAACAGAGGCTAAAACGGGTCGCTTGATGAATAAATCAGTGAATTTCATTGTATAGTTATCTCTTATTGACCCAGTTGGTCAGGATTTTTAATCTCGTTCAATGGCACGTTGTTGTTTATGGTCACTCGTGTCCCGTCTTGTAATTTAAGCTCTCCGGATGCGGCAACGAGGGTGCCAGGCTCAATGCCTTTTGTAACGATAATATCGTTTCCAAACTGTGCGCCTGTGCTAACAAACACCCGTTTCACACGTAAGATATCTTGTCCATTGTCATCTGGCTTTTCATCCTTTTGGATAATAAAAACGGAATTGCCATATAAGCTATAAGATACAGCCGTGGCGGGTATCACAACAACATGAGAAATAGCTGGCTGCTCGATATCGATGGATGCAAACATGCCCGGTATAAAATTAAACTGTTTGATTTTATTTTTAGTATTTAGCGCCGTATCACACAGCACAATCGATTGCGCCCCGTTTTTTGTTTTTTTAAACTTAATTAATGGGCTATGCGAGGGGTCAAGCAGTGCTCCTGTGGGACAGTTGGGAAGGGTTGCTTCTATTTCAACGGTGTGCGTGTTGCTGTCTATCTTCGCGTTGATGGCTGTGATCTTACCTTCAAAACGCAAGTCGGGATTTTGTTCAACGGAGAAGGTTATCGTTTGATTGAGCTTAACACGACCTAGTAATTGCTCGGGTATGTAAAATCGAAGAAACATCGGATCCATAGATTGTAAGGTCACAATACCGGTTTGTCCGGGGTTAATGTATTGCCCCAGATCGATTTGTCTGATACCAACCTGGCCAGAAAAGGGTGCTGTGATGTGCTTTTGTTTAATGGCGGCCAGCGTTTTTTCTACATTGGCCTGGGCTTGTAAGAGCTTGGCTTTGGCTTCATCAACACTGGCGCTAGACGTGGCACCGCGCTTGGATAAATCGACTTGTCTTTTATAGTTTATATCTTGAAGAGCAAGTTCTGCTTGATTAAATTTGAGCGTGGCTTGGTTTACGTTGTCATCAATATCAATCAGAGGCCCGTTTTGTTCGATATATTCGCCCGAGTTAAAGTGGATGGCAACGACGTTACCGGATGTTTGAGAACTGACATCAACACCGTTAATCGCCACAAAATTGCCGACAGCCGCAATACGGGGTATCCAGTTTTCTTCTCGGGCTTTTGCAGATGAAATCGACACGGCAGCGGGTTCAAAATGTGCGAAGTAGCGTTTTATCATAATGCCTTTGATTAAGTTAAACGCAACAATTCCACCAAAAATAATAAGTAGAGCAATGAGCATGATTTTCATGCGTTTTTTCGTTTTAGGGTCTTCAAAAACCATGTTAATAAGTCCAGAATAATCTCGCTTAAACTATAGCACCAAAGCCAGGTTCATCAAACATTAAAATGACATCAAATGTGTACTAAAAAAACCCTTTGACTAAATTGAATGCCATGCTACGATCCGTTTTCGATTTAATCGACTAAAGGTACCTAGCATGAAACGTATATCGCTAATTTTGGTTTGTTTATTATGTCTGTCTTCGGCAGCGTTTTCGAATAATCGACACGTTCATTCAGCCACAGGTAATGCATCTGATTTTAAAGCGGCTGGGGTAAAAGCCAGTTGGATGGATGGTTGTGAAATTCAGATCATCAACCAGAGCTATGCCGATGTGCGAATATTTGGTATTTTTGATGATGGCTCGAGTTTAGAGCCGTTTAATATTTACAGTTTCGAAGCACCGCATTACATTTCTTTGTATTATTACGGTTATTGTCATGAAGGCATGGAAATCGATATTGAGACATTTTATGGCTATCCGGTTTTTTCAGGCTTTGTGCGTCGTGGTACACCACTTTATATAACGCCTTATTACGGAAGTCGTTTAAAAGCCCAAGTTCGTAAATCTTAAAATATGCTATGATTTGCTGTTAATTGTTAAAGGACTTTGTGTAAGGAAAACCAATGTTTAATTATCGGGATACCATTGAAGGGTTTGATGACGAGTTGTGGCAGGCCATTCAAGATGAAACGCGTCGACAAGAAGATAACATTGAACTGATTGCGTCAGAAAATTACACCAGTCCGCGTGTTTTGGAAGCGCAAGGGTCTTTACTAACCAATAAATACGCAGAAGGTTATCCGGGTAAACGTTATTATGGGGGTTGTGAGTTTGTTGATGTCGCGGAAATGTTGGCGATATCACGTGCTAAAACCTTGTTTTCTTGTGATTATGCGAACGTGCAGCCGCATTCAGGCTCTCAAGCGAATGCAGCGGTCATGATGGCCTTACTAAAGCCGGGCGATATGATTTTAGGCATGTCTTTGTCTCATGGCGGTCATTTAACCCATGGATCTTCAGTTAATTTTTCAGGTCAACTGTATCGTGCTGAGCACTATGGTATCGATAATGAAACGGGTTTAATCGATTACGAGGCTCTTGAAGCTCAGGCTTTGCAATGCCAGCCTAAGCTGATTATTGCAGGCTTCTCCGCCTACTCTCAGATTTTAGATTGGGCTCGTTTTCGAGCAATTGCGGATGCCGTTGGTGCTTATCTTCTGGTTGATATGGCTCATGTGGCTGGTTTGGTTGCGGCAGGTCTCTATCCATCGCCCATTCCTTTTGCTGATGTTGTAACCACAACGACACATAAGACTCTACGAGGCCCTCGTGGTGGGCTTATTCTTGCACGTGCGAATGAGCTGCTTGAAAAAAAGTTCAATTCAGCTGTGTTTCCGGGCACTCAAGGAGGCCCTTTGATGCACGTCATTGCAGCGAAAGCGGTTGCTTTTGCTGAAGCGTTGCAGCCTGAGTTTAAGGTTTACCAGCAGCAAGTCTTATTAAATTCGAAAACGATGGCTCATGTCTTACAAGCCCGAGGGTATCGTATTGTTTCTGGTGGAACAGAAAATCATTTGATTCTGCTTGATTTGATTGATAAAAATATCACGGGTAAAGAGGCTGATGCAGCACTTCATCGTGCCAATATTACAGTTAATAAAAATTCCGTGCCCAATGATCCGCGCTCACCCTTTGTAACGAGTGGGCTACGTTTGGGAACACCGGCGGTGACAACACGAGGATTTAAAGAAAAAGAAATAAAACTAATTTCAAATTGGATTGCTGATGTGTTGGATAACATTAACGATGATAAAATAATTGAGCGGGTTAAACGCGATGTATTGAGTTTATGTGCTGAATTTCCGGTTTATCGATAATCATGCATTGTCCATTTTGTCATGAAATAGATACCAAAGTGGTTGACTCGCGCTTGGTGGCTGACGGTGAGCAAGTTCGTAGACGACGCGAATGCCTGGTTTGTCACGAACGGTTTACAACCTTTGAAATCGCAGAGCTGATTATGCCATTGATTATCAAGCGTGATGGTAGACGAAAGCCATTTAGCATTGAAAACTTGCGAGCAGGCATGTTACGTGCACTTGAAAAGCGCCCTGTGAGTCGTGATGCGCTGGAAGAAGCAATTGTCACAATTATGCAAAAAATTAGACGTCTTGGTGAGCGTGAGATTGAGTCTCATCAAGTGGGTGCCTGGGTGATGGATGCACTTTATCGCATGGATCATGTGGCTTACGTTCGCTTTGCCTCCGTGTATAAGCGGTTTAAAGACGTGAGTGAATTTAGACAGACGATTGATAAAATGAATACCGAGGGACTCGATTGAAATTGAACATTAGAGGTTATTTGTGGAAATAAATCAAACAATAAAAGGCATGCGACGCGCTAGAAAGCTCGCTTTGCAAGCATTGTATCAATGGCTGATGTCGGGTACTGAGTTGTATGAAATTGAAGCCCAATTTCGTGTCGCCAATGATATGAACAAAGTGAATGCTGATTACTTTTGTCGTCTGTTATATGGCATTCCGGCGCAGATTAATCAGGTAGAAGAGGCTTTTATACCGTTTCTTGACCGGCCTATTCAAAGTTTAAACCCAATTGAACTGACTGTGTTGCGGATTAGTTCCTTTGAATTATTAAACTGCCCTGAAATTCCTTATCGTGTGGTACTTGATGAGTCGGTTACGCTTGCAAAGGCATTTGGTTCGCAAGATGGTCATCGTTACGTGAATGGGGTATTAAATAATCTAGCAAAAGTGGCTCGAGAGATAGAAATTAAACGCGATCATGGATGAGTTTTCGCTGATTCAAACTTATTTCCAAGGATTATCGTGTAGGCGCGCAGACGTTGTTTTGGGTATTGGTGATGATGCGGCTTGTCTTGAGGTTCCTTTGGGTCACCAGCTTTTGGTGAGTAGCGACACCTTGGTTGCCGATGTTCATTTTTGTGCAGATTGGGATGCCTATGATATCGCCTACAGAGCTGTGATGGTTAACGTCAGTGATATTGCGGCCATGGCAGGTAATCCATGTTGGTTAACCCTTGCGTTGACATTGCCTTCGTTGGATAACCTGTGGCTTACTCGATTTTCGAAAGGCCTTTCTGATGCAATGCAACTCTTTAATTTAGAGTTGATTGGTGGTGATACAACACGCGGTCCTTTAAGTTTGACCTTAACCATTCACGGGACTGTACCAAGAGATTCTGCAATTCGTCGATGTGGCGCGCGTCCGCATGATAAAATTTATATTAGTGGTGATATTGGTGCTGCAGCATTTGCGGTGGAGCTGCTTGATAAGTGCGATTACAGTGATGTTGAAAAAGCTGTTTTAATGAAAAAGCTATTACATCCTAAGCCTCGTGTTGATTTGACGCCTATTTTAAGGCGTTATGCGTCCGCTGCAATTGATATCTCTGACGGGTTGAATGCTGATTTAAATCATATTTGTGTTGCAAGTCAGGTTGCAGCCTGTCTTTTTCTTGAACGAATTCCGATGCATCCTTTGGTGAAAAAATACAAGGCAGATAAAGCGCTTGATTTTGTATTGAGTGGAGGAGATGATTATGAATTGTGTTTTACTGTGTCACCAAGTAACGAACCTTTATTCTTAAACGCAATCGCTGAGGGTGGTTTGCACTGTCATTGTGTAGGTGTGATTGAGTCAGGATGTGGTTTACGGGGTCAGTTGGCAACCGGTGAGTCTTACGCATTGCCCGTTTTGGGTTATCGTCATTTTTAGGATGCACTATGCTTAAATTGTCAAAAAATGGATTGTTTCGTAAAGTGTATTGCGACCCTTTTTTTTTCATAGCGTTTGGTTTTGGTAGTGGGGTAATGTCCAAAGCACCTGGAACATGGGGAACGCTAGCTGCTATACCATTGTATTTGATGATGAGACAAACCTCTTGGACGGTTTATTTTGTTTCGACTGTTGCAGCCTTTGTATTGGGTGTGTGGGTATGCGACAGGGTAACTCGCATTTTGGGAGTTGATGATTATTCCGGTATTGTTTGGGATGAAATCGTGGGGTATTGGTTAACCATGTTTTTAGCGCCACCGGGTTTAATCTGGGTCGTGATTGGATTTTCGTTGTTTCGGCTTTTTGACATTTGGAAACCACAACCCATTTGTTTGGTAGATAGACAGCTTCATGGTGGAATAGGCATTATGTTAGATGATATTTTGGCGGCTATTCCGGCATGGGTTATTATACAAGTATTGTTTCGTGTGATGGGGCATATTGGAGTTTAGCTTAAGCAGTTCGATTGTTGGGCCAAGGCCCAACCTACCAGGCTGATGTAGGCTGGGTCAAGACCCAGCATTGATTATAAAACCACGGCAATTCCGGCAGTTTTGTAGGTTGGGCCTTGGCCCAACGATTGAACGAGTGCAGGAGACACACCATGAATGCAAATCATAAAGAACTAGTTAGTATAGGCCTGACCCTAGGTATTGTCGCCTTAACCTTGTTTATTATTCATCGATTTATTCCATCTTTGATTTGGGCGGGTATTATCGTGATTGCGACCTATCCTTTATATGGTTATTGGACGCGATTATTCGGTAAGCGGGAGAATTTATCGGCATTGTTATTTACGTTTATACTGGTTTTATTATTAGTTATTCCTGTTAGCTGGCTTATTTCTGTTCTTGTTCAAGAATCACAGATTTTTATTAATTATTTGCAATCGATTAACCGCGATGGTGGTCAGGCGCCATCGTTTATTCAGGATTTTCCATTTATTGGTCATGATTTGGTCGTGTATTGGAATGAAAATATCGGGCGTCCCGGAAGCCTGAAACACTTATTGTCAAACCTGCATTTATCACTTACTCCGACGAGTCATTACATCACGCTTGTGGGGACTAATTTAGCGCATCGAGGCTTCCAAGTAGGATTTACCTTATTAATTTTATTCTTTTTTTATCGTGATGGTCATGTGTTATTTAAGCAAATTAATCAAATTGGTGAAACCTGTTTGGGTGTGCGGTGGTTTCGATATGCGAATCGTTTACCCGCAGCGCTTCGTGCGACGGTGAATGGGACGATTGCTGTGGGGATTGGCGTGGGTATTTTGATGGGTGCTTGCTATTTTTTGATTGACTTTCCAGCGCCAACCTTGATGGGCTTTATTACGGCATTTGCTGCCATGATTCCTTTTGCAGTTCCGCTTGTTTTTGGTGTGATTGCCGCTATTTTGTTTTTTAATGGCAGTTTAATTTCAGCGATAGCCGTGATTATCTGGGGAACGGTGGTGATGTTCGTTGCTGATCATTTTATTAAGCCCGCTCTAATCGGTGGTGCAACGCAGCTGCCTTTTCTTGCCGTATTGTTAGGCATTTTAGGGGGTGTTGAGACATTGGGGTTGCTTGGGTTGTTTGTAGGGCCGATTATTATGGTTTTGTTTGTGACCCTATGGTATGAGTCTCAAGGTTGTGAACAAAAATAGTTTAGTCGTTCCGGAGTCTGATTGAATCAAAATCAAAAATCCCCGTATAAGTCGTAATCATCGCTATCGGTGATGTTAACCGTAACCCGCATGCCGACTTCGATATCGTTTGAGGGTGGTAAATAGACCAAACCATCGATTTCAGGCGCATCACTCATGCTGCGTGCAACAATGTGCTCGTCATGAATGGAATCGATAAGGACAATTTGTTGGGAACCCACTTTAGATGATAATTTGTCTCGGCTTATTTTCGCTTGTACTTGCATAAACCGATGATACCGCTCTTCTTTAACGTCTTCTGGCACAGGATTTGCCAGTGTATTGGCTTGTGCACCATCGATGGGTGAGTATTGAAAACAGCCTACACGGTCTAATTTCGCGTCTTGTAAGAATCCCAGCAAGGTTTCAAATTCTTCTTCAGTTTCACCGGGAAATCCCACAATAAAGGTAGAACGTAACGTGATGTCAGGACAAATATCACGCCAATGTGCAATACGTTTTAATGTATTCTCGCTGCTCGCAGGCCGTTTCATCGCTTTTAAAACGCGTGTACTGGCGTGTTGCAAGGGAATATCAAGATAGGGAAGAATGAGTTTGTCACGCATTAAGGGGATAATGTCGTCAACATGGGGGTAGGGATAAACGTAATGCAATCGAACCCAAATCCCTAACTGTCCCAGTTCTTGGCATAAATCATAAAAACGCATGTTAATGGATTTTCCTTTCCATTCGGCAGGTTCATAGCGCGTATCAATCCCATAGGCACTGGTGTCTTGTGAAATCACTAATAACTCTTGGACGCCTGCTTCTTTTAAACGAGTTGCTTCTGTTAACACTTGCGTAATGGGATAGCTTTGTAATTTGCCGCGCATGGTTGGAATAATGCAAAACGTACATTTCTGATTGCAGCCTTCAGAAATTTTTAAGTAGGCATAATGACGCGGTGTGAGTTTGATACCCTGAGGTGGAATGAGTTGCGTGAAGGGGTCGATGGGTGGTGGAAGATGTTGATGAACCGCACGGACAACCGCCTCATAAGCATGCGCACCACTAATGTGTAATACATCAGGACAGGCATCACGGATGATACCGGCTTTTGCACCTAAACACCCGGTAACTATCACGCGACCATTTTCAGCCATGGCTTCTCGAATGGTATCCAGTGATTCTTTAACCGCCGCATCGATAAAGCCACAGGTATTGATAACAACAACACCAGCATCTTGATAGCTTGAAACCAATTCATACCCTTGAGCACGTAATTGAGTAATGATTCGCTCTGAATCAACCAAAGCTTTTGGACAGCCCAAACTAACAAAACCTACTTTATGATTCATAGCACTCGATTTGTAAAAAAAGTGCGCGAATTATAACGTTATCTGGGTGCGTACGCAATTGTTTAATGCAACAATACAAACGCATCGTGCACTAGTTTTTCTTTTCTTTACAGTTACGGAGCAGGTGAAGCAGGTGAATCGGGAGGAGCGGGTGCCGTTTCTGCATTTTTAGCCCTTTCAGCAGCACGACGCTCAAACACTTCTGTTTTATACTTTTCAAATTGGCTTGCTTCTCTACCATCTTTTGTAATAAAAGCCATGGCACCTTTTTCAAAACGCTCTGCTTTCAAATCAATGGCCTTTTTTTCAGGACTGTCTTTACCATTTGGGTCTGAGATAATTCCTTTTTCTATTTCCTTGCCGTCAGCGTCAAATTTACTATAAAGGGGCATCAGTTTGCCATTGACATTTATCTTAATATTTTCTTCACGTAAACCAACTTCTCTGGAACCGGCAAACGCTTGCAATGCAATAAATCGGGCGTGTTCAAAGTCCTTGTGCTTTATGTTAAAGGTAATGACGTCGTATCCTTCCGCTTTGATTCTAAGCGCCATGGTTTTCATATCTTGTTTGACTTTATTGGCCAAACTGGCGTAATACAAAGGCTCACCTGAAAGTAGGCGTGAAAAATCCAGAAAACGATGCGGTAATTTCATGCTAACGGTTTTTGTAGCAGGATCAAATATTATGGATTGACCGGTTGTGGTTCTAACGTCTTTGTCATTAAGTTCGTTGAGATCAATGTCGGTTGCTGCATCGATATGACTCTCTCCAATCGAGACTTTGACCGCATCAAGATCACTCTTTGCAGAAGCAATTAAGGATTTAATTGCATTGTTAGAACGTAGTGACGCTAGATAGACTAGCTTTGCGAAGTTTTGTTGGCTTTGTCTGTCAAGTTCGATAATTAGTTCGTCGTTTTTCTTGTTAAGTGAATCTAAGTTTTTTTGATGCGTTTTATCAATTTCAGAAGCCATACTGGCTTTTAATGTAACAATTTCGTCAGGATTCAACACGGCGTTAATTTTATCTTTGAACTCACTCGGCTCATCAAATAGGCGCTTCAAATTTTGTTTGTCTAATTCACGTTGTGCCGTAATAGCGGTCTCTGTAGGGGCCTTGAGTGCATACAAACTATCGACAGAAGTTATTGCGTTAGCAGAATCGTTAATCTGAGTCTTTACCGTTTCTAACGAAGGAGCCATTTCTTTAAATTTGTCTTTCATAATATTGTTTAACGTTTCTTTATCTTTTTCAGGTATGCTATCTAACTTATCTTTTATTGATTTATTACTGGAATTAAGTAGAGCATCCAAACCTGCTTGACGTTGTTTTTCAAACGTTTCAAAATCTTTTTTTCGATATTCAGTTGCTCCTTCGAAGTCTATAAGCGTCTTTGAAGGTAAACTAAACCCCTGCTTTTTTAGACGATTATTTAGTTTTACTGGATCAAATGGTTTTTCTTCTAGTTTATCAAGAGATTGAAACATTTTTGGTTCAACCAACGGAGTACCCACGTTATGAAGCACGTTAAGTGCGCGAATAACACCGACTGGTAAAGAACCTACAGCAGAGATCAATCCCATGGTGACTTACCCCCCAAATTTTGCATATTTTAAATTTGATTATAGCTAACAATCATTAAGAAAACATTAAGATGAATTTTCGTCACTTTTCTCACATTATTCTGAACAGTGACGAATTTCTAACTATCACCAGGCAGGAATTGCCGCATCCCCGAATAAATCTCGTGCTTTGTTTTTAACTTCCTGAGAATTCAAGGCTTTCACCAGTAAACTTAATTGAGCCTCACGATGATTATCGTGTTTTACGACGATTAAATTCGCATAGGGTGATTGTTTGTTTTCAATAAATAATGCATCTCGTGTCGGACTTAATCCTGCAGGAATAGCAAACGTGGTGTTAATGATTGCAGCATCCACATCGTTTAATACACGAGGCAATTGTGCTGCATCAAGCTCTTTGAATCGAAGTTTTTTTGGATTCTTAGCGATGTTTTGTAAGCTTGCGTTATCTGCATTTTTCAAAGTAATCAGACCTGCTTTTTGCAGAAGTTGCAACGCGCGCGCCTCGTTGCTGGGATCATTTGGCAAGGCAATCAAGGCCTTGTCTGACAATGCGTTCAAGGCTTTAATTTTGTTGGAATACAGTCCACTAGGATAAACAAATGTTTTACCAATGACATCAAAATGATAACCATGGGCTTTACTGGCCGCTTTGAGATAAGGTAAGTGCTGGTACACATTCGCATCCAGTGTGCCATCCATCAAGGCTTCATTGGGTAGATTATAATCGCTAAATTCAATAATTTTGACCGTTAATCCGAAACGTTCAAGTGCTACTTTTTGAGCCACATCGACGAGTTCCGTTTCAGGTCCTGCAATGGTGCCTACGACCAAGGTGTTGGGATCAGGCTTGCTGCATGCCAATAAAGTGAAAGATAAAAAAACAATTAAACCAATACGTCGACCCATTAAGACACTCCTCTTGAAAAACGGCGTGCGAAGTGGTCGCCCCCCATTTGTAATAATTGAACAATAACGACTAAAATAGCCACAGTAATAAGCATCACAACCGGATTAAAACGCTGATATCCATAGCGAATGGCCAGGTCACCTAACCCACCGCCGCCCACGGTTCCTGCCATTGCCGAATAGTTAACCAGGGTAATGGCAGTGACTGTGATGGCATGAATCAAAGCGGGTAGGGCTTCTGGCAGTAAGATATGCTTAACCATTTGCCAGGTATTGGCGCCCATCGCATAACCGGTTTCAATGAGGCCTTTCTGTAAGCTTTGGTAAGCATTGTCAACTAACCGTGCAAAAAAAGGTGCAGCACCTATTGTCAAAGGCACCATGGCCGCATGAATTCCAATGGATGTGCCAACCAGTAAGCGTGTGAAGGGAATAATCGCGACTAACAAGATAATAAACGGTATAGAGCGACTAATGTTAATCACGCTTGCAATCGTTCGATGAATCAGTGGATGCGGTTTAACGGATTGGCTGGTAAATAAAAGCGTACCAAGCGGCAAACCGAGTATGATGGCAAACAAGGTACTCGCGATCACCATATACAACGTTTCACCCGTTGCAATGATTAAATCATAAAATAGGGTCAGTGACATATCCCAAAATCTCCACAGTCAAGTTTGATGTTTCGCAGCGCTTGATAAAGGCGTTTAATAAATCAGGGGTTGCGATTAATTCAACGATAATCACACCCATTGCAACCCCATCAATACGGTCTATATTCGCCAGCAAAATATTAATATCAAGATGTAACTCACGACTGGCCTTACTGATAAACGGAACGGTTGCATCGGTACCTTCGAAAAATAATTTTAATAAAGGCTTATTGTTTTGAACGGTTGATAATTGACTCAAAATGCACGGTGGCAGTTTAGGGCTTAATTCGGTGTATAGCATCTCGCGTGCGATGCTATTTTTATTCGTAAATGCATCGGATAAGCTGGTTATTTCAATGATTTTTCCCTGCTCCATTACGGCGAGCTGATGACAAATGCGTTTGACGACATCCATTTCATGCGTGATGAGTACAATGGTGATGCCATATAGCGTATTAATTTTTTTAAGTAAGCTTAAAATGGATTCTGTGGTTTCTGGGTCAAGTGCTGAGGTTGCCTCATCGCAAAGTAATATTTTGGGCGAGCAGCTTAATGCCCGCGCAATAGCGACTCGTTGCTTTTGTCCACCACTAAGTTGTGATGGCCATGCGCATATTTTGTCGCTTAATTCGACTAAGGGTAGCAGTTCATGAATTTTATTTTCAATGGCATTTTCGTCTATGCCCTGAATGCGCATGGGGAGTGCAATATTGTCGTAAACTGTTTTGGAATTAAGTAAATTGAACTGTTGAAAGATCATGGCCATTTTACGGCGAATACGCTGTAAGTCGTGAGATTTTGCTGAGATTAAGTCTTCACCATCAATCAGAACGGTGCCCGAATCGGGGCGTTCTAATAAATTGATAGACCGCAATAGCGTAGATTTACCCGCACCACTTTTTCCAATAATACCAAAAATTTCACCTTCTTGAACGAATAAGTCAACGTTGCTCAATGCGACATGATGAGCATAAGATTTATTTAAACCGGATAATTCTATCATGACATAAACTCAAGGTTTACAGCTGGCGGGTCGCTAAGGAGAAGGGCTTTTGCCCGCTTTAGCCGTATTTTCAAAAGAAGTTTTCTTTTGTGCGCCCGCAAGCTGAGTTTTCAAATCGGCGCATGGCTCTTATTATACATAGTTTGGAACGACAGACAATCTTGTCTTTAGACCCTAATATTTACGGCGTTTAGTCATGGCAAAAAATCATCAGAAAATACACCTCAAAATATGTGCTACATTTAAACTAAATATATTATTTTTGGAACCAGCATGCCTAAAAATATGGAAAAGATTAACTTTCTCCCTGTCCCTGTTTCAAAGAATCCTATGATAGGTGTATTTTCAAAGCACGCCAATGGATTAATACGAGAGATTAACGGTTTAATAGACGAATATAACAACACTACTGAAAACTCACTAAAGCTTTTAAAATTGTATCAGATTAACGAGTTGCGTAGAAAAATTGAGGACGAACATCCGCAAGACGTACTTATACCAGAATTTATAGTCGAAATAGAAGATAAATTATTCAAAGGCTGTCAGGAACAATTTGCTAATTTTAAGATTTCAATGCATGAACAGTCATTAGCCCAAAATCATCCACTGAATCCAAGAATCTTCTCTGCACCAATTAACCCTCTTGCCAATATGTTCGCAAACATGTCTTCTGATGATGGCAGAA
>JAJZSG010000131.1 GCA_021849905.1 Pseudomonadota bacterium | reverse complement strand
ATCCTGTGATACCACGAAAGAAAAACTCAAAAACAGGAAACAGTGATATTGATTGGGGTCTGTATAAATATCGCCATTTGGTTGAAAACGTATTTGCTCGACTCAAACATTTTCGCGCCATTGCAACAAGGAAGAAAAATGAAAGCATTTTACGTCTATATTATGGCGAGTAAGCGCAATGGTACTCTATATGTCGGTTCAACGTTTGATTTGATTAAACGGGTTTGGGAGCATAAAAATAAGGTAATACCAGGATTTACTGCTCAGTATAATGTTCATATGTTGGTCTATTACGAAACGCATTCAACTGATGTAGAAGCTGATCGACGTGAAAAACGTTTTAAAAACTGGTGCAGACAATGGAACATTAATTTGATTGACGAGCTTAACCCAGAATGGCTTGATCTGTACGAGGGAATTTGTTCTTAATCTAGATCTCCTGGATGCCTCGGACAAGCCGAGGCACGTAGGCGGGGGTGGCAATTGTCAACACGCCCTATTGCTTAAAGAAAAAAATGATCAAACGGTATCCGGATAAATTCATATATGTTAAATTTATGATCAAAAAAATCGCCACTTGGAAAAAAATTAATGCTCTCTCATCTGATTGACTGTCGTCGTCGCCTATTACAAATCGTCGCCTGTTTCATCCTATTATTTATTGTGTTTTTTTTCTTAGCACCCCATCTATTCCAACTCATCATAAAACCACTATTAAAAACACTACCCACGCCAGACTCACTTATTGCAACACAAATCACCACGCCACTCTTCACACCCATTAAACTGGCCATGGATGCAGCGATCATTGGAACAACCCCTTTTGCTTTAATCCATATTTGGTATTTTGTCACACCAGGACTCTACCGCCATGAACGCCAACAACTTCGCTGGACTTTGATAAGTAGCGTGATTTTATTCTGCACGGGCGTTTTATTTGCATTCTATCTAGTCCTGCCCTTTATGTTTCAATTTTTTACAAAAGCCTTACCAATTCATGTTAAATTTATGCCGGACATGGGAAATGCTGTGGATTTTATTATGCACATGCTCTTAATTTTTGGTCTTTGTTTTCAGGTTCCACTAATTTGTCTTTTATCTGTACGATTACAACTGGTTAACATAACTACGTTAATTGGCATTCGACCTTACATTACCGTCATTGCCTTTATCGTTGGCATGTTATTAACACCACCGGATGTAATCTCACAAATCATGCTAGCTATACCACTTTGTCTTTTATTTGAATTAGGTATTCTTCTAGCGCGTTTTCGAACATGCTAGAATAGCTAACCTGAATACGATATGAAATATAAATGCACGCATTACGCTCTTCTCTAATAATAACCATTTTGCTCATGTTCTCATGGGTAGCCAATGCTGACTCAATTTTACAAACTATAGACGGTGAGCATATTCCATTATCGTCCTTAAGAGGAAAATGGGTTTTTATTAACTATTGGGCGAGTTGGTGTCAGCCTTGTGTAAACGAAATTACTGAATTCAATCGGTTTTATGCAGCGAATAAAAATAATGTGGCCGTTTTTGCAGTCAATTATGATTCTTTACCGTTAAGCAAACAACAGAGACTGATTAAAAAATTTAATATTCACTATCCGAGTTTAAAGTATAAATCTTTGGTATTTTTAAACTTAGGCAATATTAGCGTGGTGCCCATCACCTTTGTACTGAATCCTCAAGGAAAACTCAGCACAACGCTTTTAGGTGGACAAACACGGCGCAATTTAGAAGAAGCGATGTCTGAGGGGGCTTTTTAAACAGCATGATAACTCCCTCAGTACGTCATGTATGGACCCCACCCTGGTTGTCAAGGGTTGCATTAACATTTAAATAATGTTGAAATCTATATTTGATCTGACACTCGGGTCATAATAAGTGAACTCGAGAAGAATCTGACGATGAGGACAACACACAGGATGCTCACTTAAACAAAAAACGTGCGCCGGAAATTCGTAGACAATTTATCGTACAATTGACAACGTGTTTAGTTAAAACCACCTGCGCTTGATGATGAAAATACTATAGGCGCTTCATTTATCCATGGTATACCAGCAATCAAAAGCAACTAAACTACAATATGCCGTTTCGGCACTATTTTTAGCTCAACCAAAACACTAAGCTTATTGAGCCAAAAAACCTCATAGTGCTTTTTAAAAATCCATATTTTGTTGATATAAAGCACATCTATCGCTATAATTGGCGTTTTAATAAACTATTACGCTTGATGACATGCCAAACTATTTTAACTACATTACACAAAACACCGAAGATATTGAGAGTGTTGCAGCCTTTTATCTCATCCCGACCGGAGACAATCGATTCAAACTCATCGCATCTCCTGAGCAGATCACCAACCTGAAGCGTGACCGTCTTACCAATAGCAACTGTTATTGGCGACTGACTTGGGCACAAATTGAACCCCATGTCGCACTACTATTTCCGCAAAATAACTTACGCGATACACCAATGACCGTTGCTGAACTAGAAACTCTGTTTGGCTTTGACCAAAACCAACTTGAGCAAAATAGCCGGTTATTTGCACAAACGTTCATCGATGAAAACAACCTGCCCGCGATAGTCACTCGACTAAGAACCTCTACCGATAACGAGGTAGTTCGCGACATTCTCAATCACGTTATTGCCGAAGGACCGAACGCTGGCCTGTCAGTAGCTTTTTGGTTGGCCTGCACCAATCATGGCCAAGCCCTCCTAGCGGCTAATCACCATCGACTAGCCAATTTAATCAATCAAGAAACGCTCAATCAGGTTATTACCCAAGGGCCGAATGCTGGCTTGTCAGTCGCTTATGAGTTGGCCTGCACCGATGATGGCCAAGCCCTCCTAGTAGCTAATCACCATCGATTAGCCAATTTAATCAATCAAGAAACGCTCAATCAGGTTATTACCCAAGGGCGGAATGCTGGTCAATCAGTTGCTTTTTGGTTGGCCTGCACTAATAATGGCCAAGCCCTCCTAGCAGCTAATCACCATCGAATGGCCAATTTAATCAATCAAGAAACGCTCAATCAGGTTATTACCCAAGGGCGGAATGCTGGTCAATCAGTTGCTTGGCGATTGGCAATGACTCCAATCAGCGTGGCCCTTCTTGCGATCAATCACTATCGATTAGCCAATTTAATCAATCAACAAACAGTCAATCAGGTTATCACCGAAGGGCCTGATGCTGGTAAGTCTGTTGCTGCTTTCTTAGCTATGAATCCAGGGGGGGCAGCTCTACTGGCAGCTAATCACCATCGGTTAGCCAATTTGATAACTCTCAAAACACTCAACCACGTTATTACTGAAGGACCTTACGCTGGTCGGTCCGTTGCTTTTTGGCTGGCCGCGAATCCAGAAGGTCAAGCCCTATTGACGGCTAATCAAAACTATTTGGCGAACCGAATCACCCTGGAAACTTTAAACTACGTCATCCCCGCAGGACCGCTTATGGGCCACTCGGTGGCTTCTTATCTATCCCGAAACCCTACAGCCTTGAATCCATACCGTTTATTTAATTTGACCTCCAGGCATGCTCCACCTGCGCAAGGCATTAATTATGATACCGCTCATAATAAGCGAGCTCGAGAAGAATCTGACGATGAGGACAACACACCGGATGATCACTTAAACAAAAAAACGTGCGCCAACAATTCGTAGACAATTTATTGTTCATTTGCAGTAGCTCAGACTTTATCTGACAGAGAGTTGCCTCAAAACAGATGTTACCGAAACCAGGAAATTTTAGATTCGTTGCCTCATAACCGATGTTACCGAAATCAAAAATAATAAGGGACATTTTTTATGAGGAAGTTATGGATGGAGCTTTACTTAAAAAAATTGTCAAAACGTTACCAATCCGCAGGAATACCAAGTGAGACTTAAAATAAGATAAGATGCATTATCATAAATCACATTTCACACGAAGGCGGAAATCTATCTGTGGATTGGTTTAAGGCGAATCCCAACATAACGACCCGCATTAGCTTGAAAAACAGTTTGATGGAGTAAACTAAGAAGACGTATCATTAGATTTTTTTAAAAAGTCAACGCAATCCGACTTGTCGAAACGACATTCAAAACTAACAAAGTTTAACGACCGAATGTCATTCGGTCTGATTCAACGATTGCATTTTGTCCTGTCATGTGACAAATCGACTGCAGATTTTCATCATAGGATTCATTGTTATATCGAATAATTGCATCATGGATAAACTCCATGTTGACTTTGGAGCCAAACCCGTTGTCCGCCAACACCCATTCAAACAAGACATGATTGGTGCATGCCTGCTGAATCAGTTGGCGGAAATACTGGTTTTTATTCACTGTAGCCTTTCTTCGATGCTGTTTAGTTTTAATATCACAATATTCGATGTCCTTTTTGATGATTTCGTAGCCAATCGGCACGCTAAAATCATCGTAACGTACCATACAAGAAATGAAGTTAATGCCTTTTACAACATCTCCCTTGGCATGAGAATCATGCCAACAGTTCACATTATTTTCATCGGTATACGGTTTATCTTCTATCGAATCATCAAGGATCAGCACACCGTTTTGAGTTTTGCGTTCTCTAACAGCTGACCTGACATATTTCCACAGCATCTTTGAATCGAAATTTCCCAGCCGAAGGAAGCGGGTTACTTTATCGTGTGAAAACTCACCATCAACCATATCTGACAAACCCGTTGCAGTGGCATATTTGTTTTGACAAATTAGATAGTCAGTATAAATATCAAGCATATCCATGCTCGGTTCCTCCTTAAAAGCAGGAGGGGGGATTTTAATGAATTTTAGTTATGAAGCAAGGAGCCGTGTGTAAGGTGAGTAAGTAAAATGACTAGGGCGTGTTGACAATTGCTACCCCCGCCTACGTGCCTCGGCTTGTCCGAGGCATCTAGGAGATGCTCAAGTTAAAAATAAAACTAGATTAAAGCATTAATCCATTGATTAATAAGAGCAAACT